>NZ_CEZPJD010000680.1:0-4333 GCF_983059655.1 Okeania sp. | reverse complement strand
CTAGGAACTTTACGTTTAATTGTGACAAGTAGTGCTGCGGTATTGGAAGTTAGGGGCAAAATTCAAAAGTTATTTTATGCTGAACTTCCTAAAGGTAAATATGCCAATATGCATACTGATATTGTTGAATTTCATCTAAACATGGATATGATTAAACAGGTAAAGTTTGAGAGTGGAGAGGCAAAAAGAGGAAATTTTACTACCTATGCAATTCGTTTCTTAGATAATGAAGATAAAATTGCTTTGAGTGCATTTTTACAGTGGGGAAAACCAGGAGAATACGAACCTGGACAGGTAGAAACTTGGCAAGCTTTGAAAGAAAAATATGGTGAAGTTTGGGAACCTATTCCGGTAGAAAGTTTGGAATAGACATTTCCAGGAGTGAGGGAGTGAGGGAGTAGGGGAGTGGGGATGTAGGGGATAGAAAGAAAGATTTTGAAATGGCGCTTGCGATGGAAAATTTTTTAATACCAAATTAAATTGATTTGATATAAAAATAAGAATAATTAACATGAATTTTGCTCAAGTTAGCAAAAAGACGATTGGGATAGTGTTAATTACTTAATAACTGAAGTTTTACCTAGGTATAGCATTAATGCTTATGAATTGGTATATAGCAGTGGAAGGAAAGGTTAGGAAATATCAAAAGCTTAACACTCATACAAAGCAATATTTTTCCCTCTTCCCTCTTCCTTCTTCCTTCTTCCTTCTTCCTTCTTCCCTTTTTCTTCTACTATATCAAAAAATGACATAAATGGATAACGCGACACATAACGTAATTGTTAGTTTTATTTGGGGAATTGCTGATGATGTTTTGCGGGATGTTTATGTGAGGGGAAAATATCGAGATGTAATTCTACCAATGACTGTTATTAGGCGGTTAGATTGTTTGCTTGAATCTACTAAAGCAGAAGTTATAAAAGAGAATGGTTTTTATGAAAAAATGAATTTTACTGATAAATCTGGATTAACAGAAATTACTAAATATCCTTTTTATAATACTTCTTCTTATACTCTGAAAAAATTACTGGATGAGCCTAGTTTTATTAAGGAGAATTTGAGAGATTATCTGAATGGTTTTAGTGACAATGTACAGGAAATTATCAGTAAATTTAAGTTCAGCAATTAGTTAGAAACCTTGGTGGAACATAACCGCCTTTATTCTTTAATTCAAAAGTTTACTGACTCAGAAATTAATCTCAGTCCGGAACCGATAAAAGATAAAAAAGGAAAAGTTATTCAACCTGGGTTATCTAATTTGGGGATGGGGTATATTTTTGAGGAATTGATTAGAAGATTTAACGAGGAAAATAATGAGGAGGCAGGAGAACATTTTACTCCCCGTGACATTATTAAGTTGATGGTGAATTTGATTTTTATGCCTGTGAAAAACCAGATTCAAAATACTACTTATTTAGTTTATGACTGTGCTTGTGGTTCTGGGGGAATGTTGACGGAGGCGGAGAATTTTTTGCAGGAGTTTGCAACAGGAATGGGGAAAGAAGTTACCATTTATTTGTATGGTCAAGAGGTTAATTCTGAG
Organism: Okeania sp.; assembly: GCF_983059655.1. Lineage (NCBI taxonomy): Bacteria > Bacillati > Cyanobacteriota > Cyanophyceae > Oscillatoriales > Microcoleaceae > Okeania > Okeania sp. Next base: position 2,790 of record NZ_CEZPJD010000680.1, on the reverse strand, counting down.
ACTTATGCTATCTGTCAGGCGGATATGTTAATTAAGGGTAAAAAAACGGATAATATTAAGTATGCTTCGACTCTTGCTAATGATGGTTTTCCCAATTTCACCTTCGATTTTATGTTGGCTAATCCTCCTTATGGTAAATCTTGGAAAGTTGATGGAGAGAAGATTTTAGTGGGGAGAAAAAAGGAGATAAAAGATAGTAGGTTTTTGGTTAGACATCAGGGGGAGGAGTTACAACTTATTCCTCGGAGTAGTGATGGGCAATTATTATTTTTGGTAAATAAACTTTCTAAGATGAAAGATTCGACAAAGTTGGGAAGTCGGATAGCAATTGTTCATAATGGTTCGGCTTTGTTTACGGGGGATGCTGGTAGTGGGGAGAGTAATATTAGGCGGTGGATTATTGAAAATGATTGGTTGGAATGTATTGTTGGTTTGCCGTTGAATATGTTTTATAACACTGGTATTGCGACTTATATTTGGATTCTTTCTAATCAAAAATCTGTTCATCGTCGGGGTAAGGTGCAGTTGATAGATGCTACGGAATGGTATGGGAAATTAAGGAAAAATTTGGGGAGTAAAAATTGTGAGTTGCGGTGGGAGGATATTGAGAGGATAACTGGGGAGTTTATGGATTTTTCGGAGTCGGATAATAGTCGAATTTTTGATAATGAGGATTTTGGTTTTAATAAGATTGTTGTGGAGAGACCTTTGCGTTTGAGTTTTCAAGTTACGGCGGCAAGAGTTGAGGAATTTGGGGAAAAAATGGGTGATGATTTGTTGGGAGTGGTGGATATTTTGCGGGGGTTGTTTGGTGAGGAGGTGCAGTGGGATTTTAATGTGGTGAAGAGAGATTTTGAGCAGGGGTTGAAAGGGGAGGGGTGGAAGTTAAAAAAGCGGGATTTGGATTTGATTTATCAGATTTTTACTGAGAAGGATGAGCGGGGAAAAGCTGTAGTTTTGAAGCGGACGAAAAAGGGGGTTGTTTATCAACCGGATGTGGAATTGAGGGATACTGAAAATGTGCCGTTGAAGGAGGATATTGAGGAATATTTTGAGAGGGAAGTTTTGCCTCATGTTCCTGATGCTTGGATAGATTTTGATAAGGTTGTGCGGGGTTATGAGATTTCGTTTACTAAGTATTTTTATAAGTTTCAGAAGTTGCGGAGTTTGGAGGATATTGTGGAGGAACTTTTGGAGTTGGAAAAAGAAACAGAAGGAATGTTAAATCAGTTATCAGTTATCAGTATCTCCTAATGAAGTAGAAGACTTGGAACGTTAAATCAGTTATCAGTTATCAGTATCTCCTTCTGCACTTGGGAAAATTTGACTTTTTTAATTATGAGGTTACTGGAAAAATATGGTTAATTTGAATTGGCAAAAATATCCGGTTTATAAAAGTTCAGGTGTTGAATGGTTGGGGGATGTTCCTGAACATTGGGAGGTTGTACCCTTAACTAAAAATATTTCTTCATTAGCAGATTATAGAGGTAAAACACCAGAAAAAACTGCTGATGGAATATTCTTAGTGACTACTAGAAATATTCGTAATGGCAAAATCAATTATGAAATATCCAAAGAATACGTTTCAGATGAAAAATATTTGGAAATTATGAGGAGAGGTTTACCAAGAATAGGAGATATTTTACTAACTATGGAAGCTCCTTTAGGAGAAGTAGCTAATGTAGATTTTTAAACAATTGCTTTAGCGACAAGTCTATTAAAATTAGAAGCAAGGAACAAGTTTTAAATGGTTGGTTTGCTAAGTATTTTATGATGTCATATTTTTTTCAAAATCAAATACAAAAGGAGGCGACAGGTTCAACAGCACAGGGAATTAAAGCAAGTAAACTTCATAAGCTTAAAATTCTCAAACCTCCCCTCCCAGAACAACAAGCGATCGCTCACTTCCTAGACCACAAACTTGACCAAATAGATGAATATATTGCCAAAAAACAACGGATGATAGAACTGCTAAAAGAACAGAAAACCGTTATTATTAATCGGGCAGTTACTAAAGGTCTTAACCTAGATGTGCCGATGAAATATTCAGGCATTGAATGGTTAGGAGAAATACCCGAACATTGGGAGGTTAGAAAAATTAAAAGGTGCTTAAAATCTTATAGATATGGAATATCAGATAGCATCAGGGGTGAAGGAAAATTCAAAATTCTAACAATGGGAAATATACAAGATGGAAAGGTTTTAATTCCTGAGACTGGAAGTCTTGAAAGTGTTCCTCAAGAATTGATTTTAGAAGATGGCGACTTACTATTTAATCGAACAAATAGTTTAGAATTAGTAGGTAAGGTAGGACTTTTTCAAGGTAGCAAAGAAGACAAGGTATCTTTTGCTTCTTATCTCGTTAGATTGAAAACAAACAATGATGCTAATCCAGTTTATCTAAATTTTTTACTTAATTCTCATGGTTTATTGAGTGTGGCAAGACAAAGAGCTTTAGTTAGTCTCAACCAAGTTAATTTAAACCCCACAAGATACTGTCAAATTCCTATTGCCTTACCTCCAATTTCCGAACAACAAAAAATAGTGTCATTCATTGAAAAAAAATCAGAAAAAATCAATCGAGCGATCGCCACTATAGAAAAGGAAATAAAATTAATCCAAGAATATCGAACAACTCTAATTTCTGAAACAGTCACGGGAAAAATAGATGTCAGAAAATATCGCCCTCCCCAGTAAATTCACTCATGGCAACTACAACCAACAAAAGTCATAATATAGTAGGTTGGGTTAAGCGGAGCGCAACCCAACAAAAAGCAAATTTTCTGACAT
>NZ_CEZPJD010000679.1:2157-4356 GCF_983059655.1 Okeania sp. | reverse complement strand
TCCTGAAAATACTTTCGATATAATTGACAACGAGGTTCAGCAGAATCAGCCTTAATTGTAATTAATCCCATAGCTTCTAATTGATGTAATTCTCTATTTTTATTGGGTAAACGCAGGGGAGAATTAGCTTTTAATATTTGGCTAAAAACTGCCTTAATATTTTTCTGATTTGACAAAGTTTCTAAATGTCTACTTAAATGTTGTTGATAAATTCCACTTTCAGTAGAAGCATATTTTAATAGTTCTTCAATTGTTAATTCATCCGCCGACATTTTATACAATCCTAATCTGATTAAATAGGGATGACCTCCTACTATAGACATTAAACTATCTACTACCTTTATTGGTAATTGATGTAAGTATGCTAACTGAGTAACTTGCTCTGGTGTAAACTCTTTTAATTCTATGGGTAAACCAACATTAAAAGGAGAAAGATGAATATCTAATTTGCCATGATATTCTGTAGAATAAGCAATTACCATCCGTAAATTTTCCCAAATTTCTTTATGGTTACTCGCCTCATACCAACTTCTTAACATGATAAAAAAGTCTCTAGATATTTCTGGGTAGTTAAAAATTTCATCGACTTCATCTAAGAGTAAAACCACCACTTTATCTAAATGATATAAGAGAGCTTCAAGTTCTTCAGTGCAAGATATTTTAGCATTTTGCTCGTCCCATCTATTCCAGTTAGGAGAATCAGTAAACCTACTTTTGATATTTTTATTGAATGCTTTGAGAAAATTATTAATATTTTTGATGTTTTCTGGTTCAATTAGGCTATCAAATCTGAGATAGATAGATTCATATTTATTTTGAGTTGCATGAGCTTGTATTCGCGTCAATAGAGAAGTTTTACCCATTTGCTTTGGTCCTTTTATTCTGATTAAACAATCAGGAATTTCTATATTTTCATAACATTCTAATTCGATAGAACATCGTCTAATTCGATGACGCTCTACATAAAAGGGAGAATCTAGTTTCTCTGGTCTACCAGGAACTATAATTTTATTAGGACTAGAAAAGTATTTATCCTGCAACTTCTGACAGACTAAGTGGGGTTGATGTTTGCTGAATATTTCTACTAAAAACTCTTGGAAATAACTAGAGTCTTTGGGATGCCCAAATTTCTCAGCGATCGCTTTTAATTTTTTACTAACATTTGATCTATCCCAGTTCATAGAATCAGCAATTTTTCTCTGTAGATGACCAGCCAAAAACAACTTTAGTGTTTGTAATTCATCATCTGTTAATTGAGAGGAAAAAATATGTTTAAATACTTCTTTTTTCATAACTTTTTTATATACAAATGTAACACAGGCATCTTGCCTGTTCCCGATATTAATAGTTTAGTAGCGCAGGTATTTTGCCTGTTATATTCCTAATATTTAGGAAATTGAAATAAACAGAAAAGGGACGCAGCAGGGAATCGCAATTATTATTCTATACATATTTAGCTTAATCTTCAAAACGTGAATTATATTTTCACCTATTCTCTTGCCTTATACTGAGGGTGAAAAGACAAATCACAGTCAGTAGGGACGTTCCATGGAACGTCCCTACTTTGTCGGGGAAATAAGCAAGTAAAAGATTTAACGTGACACATTCTTTCATTTTTTATCTATTCCCAAAAAGCAGAATTATGATTATTTGTAATGAAACGAAGCCATTAGTTTTGTGGTGGTTATCGCTTCCCCGAAAAAAATTATAGTTCAATAAATTAAGGCAATGACTCAACAACTTCAAGTATTTAATGAACAACGTATTATCTCTCATGGAAATCAAAATGAAACTATTGAAGAAACCATAGAAAAGGTTAAACAAAGAATTATTCAAATTGGAGATAAACCCCATGTGACTGTTGCCAGACAATTAGAAATTCTAAATGAATTAGCAGGTTTTCCTTTAGGACAATTTTTCTTACAAAATCGTGGTTTAAATGGGTATTGGACAGATTATTTAATGGAACATCAGTATACAGGAAGATTTACTGGTACCGATCCAGAAGGTCGTAATTTAACAGAATTAGAAAAGTTTATATTAGATAAAAATCCTGGTACCCTTGCGACACAAGAAAGATATATCAATTTTCGTAAAGTTATTCAGAATTATGTACAAGAAGGTATAGTTTTTGCTTCCTTACCTTGTGGGATGATGAGAGATTTGTTGCAGTTGGATTTTACCGGAGTAGAAAACTTT
>NZ_CEZPJD010000679.1:0-2057 GCF_983059655.1 Okeania sp. | reverse complement strand
ACTCCATCCCCAGATTTAGACCCCAATTCAGAAAGGGATATGAGTCAGTTAAATCCAGATTATATCTTACTCTCAAAAATCATATTTTTTGATATTTTAAATACTAAACTGAGAGGATTTAGAAGTTCATCAACAACAAAATTACAATTACAAACTGTTGGTTTTGAGCACATAGAATTTATTTGGGATAATGCTAGGATGTACTCAACAGTAGTGGCGCGTAAACCTAAATAGGGCATGGAGAACTTGAGGATATTTTTTTGCCACATACACTAAATCAAGTAAGGGCGTTTTGCTACCGCATAACTCCGTTAACGCTCCGCGACATATAAAGCGGAGCTTGGCGGAACGCCAATGCCATTTGCTTCGCATAACTATCGTTAACGCCCCTACATATGACGTTTTAAAGGTGAATTTGCGTAAGTCCTGTACTTTTTAAACTGTCACGACTGACTTATTTTTATCCACTTCTAAACTGTTAAATAACTTCTCCCAAATTTCAGCACTAGCTTGATTTTCTTTATCTCCTTTTGCCTCAAAAGTTGTATTGCAAGCCTGTGTTTCTTCTAAAACTTTAATACAAAGTTCGGCAATATCATCCCGACTCACAATACCTTTAATATTATCACCTTGGTCAAATATTAAAGCTTGACCACCTGGTTGTTCAGTCATACCACAAGGACGAATAACAGTGTAATTAATCCCACTAGAACGAATAACTTCTTCTCCTTTTAATTTCCAGTTTAATAAACCTTTTAATTGGTCATTAAATTTCACAGCAGGAGGTTGTTCATCTAAGTTTAAACCTGGTCGCCCCGGACGAGTTACACCTGCCGAACTAACCAAGACAAATTTAGGTAATTGGTCGCTACCATAAGTTTTAATTGACTCAACTTCTAACTGAAAAAATCCTGGTGTAAATTTAGGATTAAGTTCTCGGTTATATTCAAATTTACTCAACATTAATTGGTAGGAATAAACTTGACTGGGATTAAAAGGTTGAGCATTTTCTACAACTCTAGCACGAAATACTGGTGTTAAATCTTTAAATGGAATGCGAATAGTTGTCCAGATATTATAAACAGTGTCAAAAGAATAACTGTAACCAACTCCATCCCATTTGTCTTCACAGCGGAGGAAAAATTTATAGCGTTTGCCATCTCCTTTGACTCGGAGTTCGATACCAGCAGCTCCCAACAAATTCATTGGGGGGTCGAAGTTACGGGTACGAACGGAGACGAAACCGCCGGAGTTGGCAGTGGAGACGTTACCGGAGAAAAGGGCACCAGTATCTGTCAGACGGATGGAGCTTTCGCTGACTCCCCCCATAACAATATCGTCTAATGCTCCCCAAGTTTCTTTGAGGTCTTGGGTGGGGTTGGTGAAGTCAAAGATAGTTTGGTTGTTGCTTGGTTGTAGTTGTGGTTTTGCTGCTGCTACGAGATTTTTCATGCCTTCATATTCAACAAGTTGGGGGTCTTCAACAACTTCTGGCATGAAGAATTTGATGCCTTGGTAATATTTGTCTCGGTTTGAGTTGTCTCCTTCTGCAGCTTGTACTCGCGTACCCGTACAACAGATAATTTTACTAACGTCTTTGAATATTTCGGGGGTGAGGGTTTCTGGTTTGGTAATATCGGCGGTTACTATTTCAACGTTTTTGCCGAGAACTTTTTTAGCTTTTTGAGCATCTCGAACTAGCGATCGAACTTGATAACCCCGCTCCTGAAGTCTAGGTACAACTCGTTTACCAACTCCACCATTAGCACCCACTACTAATACGACTTCTGATGTTTGTGCTAGTTTCGGTGTCTTTTCACCAAATAATTTTTGTAGCCATTTAAAACTCCCAACAAAGGGAACAACCCCAAAATAGGTTAGGGTCTGAAATAGTCTATTCACTTTAGATGTTTGGTTATCAGTCACGGCCATATCCTTAAACTTTTCTTTTATATATATTAAGATATGTTAAGAAATTTTGCCGTATGGCCATCTGAATATAATGTTCGGATAATACAGCAGATTCCAAGTACATGAAGTTCTGACTCCTGACAAAA
>NZ_CEZPJD010000678.1:0-4363 GCF_983059655.1 Okeania sp. | reverse complement strand
ACTGATAACTGATAACTGATAACTGATAACTGATAACTGAAATGACCTAGCGCATAGCGCCATAAAATTATGAATTTTTATAGCTTCTTCAAGTTTTTAGTAGGGTTTATTTTAGCAATACTATTGCTGACTGGTGCTAGTGTAGCAGCAGCTCTCTACTTTGCGGCAAAACTAACAAAAACGCCTGAAAAACCAATATTTACTAATGAAAAACCTATCGCCCAAAAAGTGAGTACGTCTTCTTCAGGAGCTACAAATACAAATTTATCTAATCAATTAGATCCTGGAGCTTACAAAGCTATTGTAGTTGAGCCTATTGGTTTGATTTTGCGAGATACTCCTAGTAGAGATGCTAATCGTATTGGTGGTATTTCTTACAAAGAGAAAGTTATAGTTTTGGAAGAAAGTTCAGATAAAAGATGGCAAAAGGTTCGAGTGGATGATGGTAGTAATCGTACAGGATGGGTATCAGGTGGTAATACTGAAAAATTGGAGTAGATTCTTTATTGTAGTAAGACAATTAATAAAGCTTTTATCCTAAATTAAAAGTAATAGCTGATAGCTGATGGTTAACTGCTGAATGCTTACTGATTTGTTAAGAAATTTAGAGAAATCTAAATCTTAATTGCAAAACCAGGATAATCTCCATCTTAGTTATTAATTCAGTGATAGGTTTAGACAACATTGTTAGTTATGAATTGTTTAAAAAATTTATCTGGGATTAATAATTATGTACAAAAATCGTTCAAACCGTGACCCATTAGTTGCTGCTGTTACTGCTGCTTTAGGAGCTGGTGTGGTGACTTCCTTCGCTGTAAGTCAAGGTCAAAATCCTTTAACTGCTTTAGGAATAACTATTTTTGCTGCTTTAGTAGCTTTGATTTTTGATCGTGCCGGTTTAGTCTAAGCATTTTTTAGTACAATACAATGATAGAATTTTAGATAGGAAATTTGAAATAAAATTAACCTGTATATATTCTTTCAGTAGGTTATTGTACTAATAATTTGATATCCCTAACCATAGTTTAAGAACGAATTACATAAATTAAAATAGAAAAGTATTTCAAGGAGAAAAAAGAGCCTCTCTGTTAAAGTAAGCATTCAGCAGTCAGCAATCAGCAATCAGCTTTAGAATTAAAAGTATGAGTAATAGAATTGCCCATTACTTAACCTTAAGCAGTAAGCGCGAGCCACAGCTACATTTCTTTCCATATATGTTGAAAATGTAGTAGAAGTTAAACGAGTACTTGTTTCATTCATTTTTATTGCGCTCGAGCTTATAGCTAATAGCTGAATGCTTACCTGTTAATAGGGAAAGTTGTTTGAATATTTGAATATATTTTTGACCAAAAAATAAGGTCTCAAGCCTCCCCTTTCAAGGGAATGAAAAAGCGGTCGAGGGATGGATGGGTCTCCTCGCCATATCCAATCGACCAAGAGAAAATCAAGTTCCATATTTCAAGCCTCTGACTTTCGGTGCGGAATGCTGCGCAAACAGGCAGAGGTACTGATAACTGATAACTGATAACTGATAACTGAAATGACTGTAGATTGAAAAAGACAAGTAATCAATTTCAGAATTTTGTGCAGTCTCACATAAAATTGGTATAACTTATGTAAGATAACAAGAGAAATAAATTTAGCTTGTTAGTATTAAAATTTTAAAGTCCCCCAGGAAAATTTATGGAATCCCTTGCATATATAGAAGTTTTTCTGGCTAATCAAGAAAATAAAGACTTCAAACTTATTGAAGGACTTAAATGGAATAAACTGTCTAGCTTCGCTTACATAAACTTTTTATCAATAATGATGATTAATTTAATTATTATTGATTCTAGTTGGGCTAGAAGGCCAGAAATTCCTAACCCTAAAACAAATAGTTATTTTAATAGCCAAACATACCAAGAACAAGTAGCAACAAACTCTTTTTTTTCTGGCACTTCTAACTTTAGACCAGAAAGCGATGCAATTCTTTCCCCTAATAGTGCAGTTTATCTAAGACGTGGAGATAAAGCTGCAACAGTAGCTGCAGTTCAAAGAAAACTGAGAGAATTAGGCTATTTTTCTGCTAATCTAACTGGTTTTTATGGCCCCATTACAGAAAGAGCTGTAAGACAGTTTCAGCAAGACAACGGTATTACAGCAACAGGACAAATTGAACCTAATACTTGGTCACTATTATTTGTAGGTAAGAGGTCTAACCAAATTAATTCTTCCCTATTAAATTATTCAACAAGAGTATTATCTTTTGGACAAGTTAACCCTCAAGTAGCAATTATTCAAAGAAGATTAGCAGAACTAGGGTTTTATAAAGGTCCAATCAATAGTATTTATGACCAAAATACTAGAGCTGCAGCGATCGCGTTTCAAAATGTTCATAGAATTACGCCGACTGGTCAGGTAGGTATTACTACGAGAGAATATTTGTTTGGCACTAGACCTGTTCCTACGGAGAGAGTATTTCTTCGACCTGGAGAAACAGGTGTAGAGATAGGAAAATTACAAGAACGTTTAAAAAATTTAGGTTATTATCAAGGACGAATAACTAACTATTTTGATCAAAGTACTGAGATAGCAGTTATTGAATTTCAAAAAATAAATAGAATTACTCCTACAGGTATAGTAGGACCAACAACTAAGGCATTCTTATTTAGTCCTAGTCAAGTTCTACCCCCAGGCCCTGTGTCTTATTCCAGGCAAAACTACACCAGTAGGCAATACTCTTACTCAAGTGTCCTCAGAAGAGGCGATCGAGGTTTGGCTGTAAAACAACTCCAGATTTTATTAACAAGATTGGGTTATTATCCTGGTACTGTTGATGGTGTTTTTGGACAGGCTACTGAGTTTGCAGTAAGACGTTTTCAGCAAGACGTGGGAAAAAACGCCAATGGAGTAGCAACAATGAATACACTACAGGCTTTAAGGCATCCTATGGCGATCGCTCCAAGCACTTCCAAACGGCAAGCTACATATATAGGTAGTAAAGCAAACATCTTAGAATTACAAAAGAGACTTCGGCTACAGGGATTTTATTTTGGTCCATTGAATGGTGTTTACAACTCACAAACAAGAGCAGCAGTGGCGAAAGCTCAAATGCGTTATGGTTTAAGTGCTAAAGATATTGGAAACTAATTATTAGATTTATAATTTTTTTTTAATCAAAATAAATTGGTCGCGCAAACCAGCCTTGATTGGCGAAATGTCTTTGGAGGCTTACTCAAATCCCGATAAAAATAACTTCTGACTTCTAACTTCTGACTTCTGACTTCTGACTTCAATTAATTACCCCACTCAGAGATTAAGTGGGGTTGTTTATTTTATTCAGAGTTTTTTGATTCAGAGTTTTCTGCATCTGCAAGTGCTCGTGGACAAGACCATTCACAAGATACGAGAGAAGGCCAGCCCATTCTTAGGGCTTCAAAACAAATTGTATGAATAGTTAATTGACAATCTAATAGATGTAAACCAGATTTTTCTGTCTGCTTCAGACCAATTTTTAAAATAGAATCATTCTTAAATTCAACAGTTTTATTACATTGTACGCAGACAAGATGGTGATGATGATGAGGATAAGGTTGATTTATCTCATAATGTTTATGTCCCTCCGCTAGTTCTAGTTCTCGTAGAATTCCCATCCTTGCCATTAACTTTAAAGTTCTGTAAATGGTAGATAGACTAATTCTTTCACCCCGATTTTGTAGCATATTATAAAGATCCTCGGCACTCAGATGATTGCCTTTAGGAAGATTTTGAAAAACGTGCAAAATGGTCTCCCGTTGGGGAGTCATTCGCCAACCTTTGTCATTTAGTTCTGCTTTAAATGAAGATGGTGTATAAAGGGCCACGGTATTTTATCAAAAATGTATGCCTATTGATAATCATACACAATAACTAAACGATTGTCAAAAAAAGGTGTTATTGAAAATTGGCTTCTCTACTAGAATTATTCTGTGCCTGAGATAATTGTGCGATATGGGGGGATGGGGAGATAAAGACCCCTAGAAACAAAAATCTATTGCACAGTTTTAAGTGTGCTACTCTGCTACTATTTGTTTGATAAATACTCTCTAATACCATTTCTCAAAAGTATTGCTACATCTCCTTGAAAGTAGGGAGTAGGGAGTAGGGCTAAAGGAGATAATATATCTTGGTTTAATGCCGAGAATAGTCATAAACATTATTCAACCATTATTATTACTTAATAGCTGAAGTTCCATAGCGAAGTATAGAATTATTTTTGGGAATTGGTATAATACCTACTTAATTATTCGGTAAGAAGGAAGAATAAATACAGCAGATTCTGTAGTTAATGTGGTACTATCTATCAATAATTCTCCCCCACTCCCCCACTCCCCCACTCCCC
>NZ_CEZPJD010000677.1:0-4380 GCF_983059655.1 Okeania sp. | reverse complement strand
GTACAACCAGGAGCGACCGTGGTGCAATTCCTACCTGGAACACTGATTTTGAAGTAGTCTCAACTGATATTTGATTCTAATATAATGTTCGGATAATCAGCGATAGAACTCCGTTCCGCTTACGCGACCAAAAATTTGTTGTTTGTAGTAGGGCTGAAACCCTTCTATCCCTAATTACAGGATAAATCAATGTTAACAGTTAATTTTTAGACAAGAGTTTTTTGATTCCCAGATCGATATTAATTTTAGGCTCAAAGCCCAATTCATTTTTAACTAAACTAGCATCAGACCATGAATGTTTAATATCTCCTACTCTAGGTGGATAAAACTCTGGCTGGATTTCATAACCTATTTGAATGGCGATCGCCTCCAACAATTTTAATAAACTCAAACCTTTGCCAGTACCAACATTAAAAGCTCTATGGTTAGCTATTATCTCAGAAGAAGCAGTAGAAGCCAAAAAATTAGCCTTAGCTACATCTTCTACATAGATAAAATCCCTCGTCTGAAGTCCATCTCCATAAACTTTGGGTCTTTGCTGGCGATGATAACAATCTAAAAACTTGGGAATAACCGCAGCATAGTCAGAATCAGATTTTTGCCCTGGACCGTATACATTAAAATATCTCAAACAAACTGTTTCTAGTCCATAGGATTGATAAAAACTTTCGGCCCAAGCTTCAGCAGTTAACTTGCTGGCAGCATAGGGAGACTTTGGCATTGGCAAATCAGTTTCTTTTAGTGGGGGTTGATTGCGATCGCCATAAACAGCACAACTAGAAGATATAACTACCCTAGAAACATCAGACTTAAGAGCAGCGGACAATACATTTAGGGTTCCCTCAGCATTAATCTCATAAGTAAGGTGGGGATTATTTACTGAATCTGGCACAGAAACTAAGGCCGCTAGATGAAATACGGAATCTACTCCCTTCATAGCTACAACTAAGGCATCAAAATTCCTGACATCTGATTCAATTACCTCAATTTCTGACTGGATGGATGCCAAATTTTTCCAGCTACCAGAAGAAAGGTTATCGTAAACCTTGGCATCTACTCCATTGTTCAACAGAAACCGAACAAGATGAGAACCAATAAATCCTTCTCCACCTGTAACTAGCACTTTTTTCATAAGTTTTGGGTAACAATCTTTTGCCTACAAACCTCAAGCTTCCTGGGGTTATTAGGATCGGTTTGCTTAACCATCCACAAATCCCTTAAGCCTAAACGCTCTAAAGAACGATTAATTACAGTAATAGTGTTGTTATCTTGTTCCTTTTCATAAAGCAAAGAAGTATTTTTTCCATGTACTCGTCGAGAATATGTCACCCTATTAATATGATGAAAAGAGCAAACTTCGCTTAACTTCATGTACATATCATAGTCGACCGCATTAAACAAATCTTCAGCAAATCCTTCTGTCCTCATCCAGTCTCTTTTTCTAAACATTCGGAAATGATGAACGATCATGTTAATCATCAGTTTCTCCCGCGAAAATTCAGGCCAGTTGTATTCTGGTTTAACATAATTTCCATACTTATCAATTCTTTCACAACAGCTATAAACACAACCCACATCATACTTGTCTAAATATTTAACCATAGTCTCCACTGCATCTGGTTTGAGCATATCGTCAGAATCAAGTTGACCAATGTACATACCCCGACACATCTTAACTGCAGTATTAGAAGCTTTCCCTATTCCACCATTAGGCTGAGAAACCCACCTAACGCGAGGATTTTCCAAGTAGTTTTCCTCCAAAATTTTCAGGGTTTGATCTTTAGATCCATCATCACAAATACAAACTTCCAAATCTGTGTAGGTTTGATTGAGGACGCTATCTACAGTCTGTTTAATAAACTGCTCAACATTATAAGCAGGAATGTAAATCGAAACTTTAGGGACTTCATAAATTTCACCTGGTCGATATTTGCGATACCAACCAGCAGAACATTTTTGTTCTAATAATTTTTGAGTAATTTGTTTTCCAGTTATGCGGTCAGTTTCATTACTACCACCTGGTGGCTCTTGATGTAAATCAATTGCTGTTAATACTGGAATGAAATAATAACCAGCATTGTAAACTCGATACCCAAATTCAATATCTTCGCAACCCCATTCTTGGAAGTCTTCATCATACCAACCTACTTTGTGAATAATATTTTTTGAATAAGCAACGTGACCTGAAGCAAATGCTCGAAAAGGATACTTTTCTTTCTTTAAGTTATCAGTTTTTTCATATATTCTAAAGCGCCAGTCTATGGTAGCTTGATTTTTAACATCGCTCTTAAACATGACGTTTTCAGTTACAATATCTTCTAATCCTAAAGCAATATTAATATTCTCAAAAATTTCGTCATCTGTAATTCTATCTGTATTTACAAATCTCCGATGAGCCATTAAAACAGCTTTGTCAGTTACATGAAGATATTTCATCAATTCTTCAACAAATTGTGGCTCTGGAATCAAGTCACAATCTAAAAGTATTAAATGTTCGTGTTTAGAGGTGCGTATTCCCAGGTTACGAACTGCACATAAACGATACCCTTGGTCTTGCTGTCGGACATGAACTAATTCTAAATATTTCTCATATTTTAAAATTACTTCTTCTACACCATCGGTACTACCATCATTTGCTACAATTATTTCTATCAAATGTTTGGGATAGGTTTGATGAGTAATGGCAGCTAAAGTTTTAGCCAAAATTTCTTTGCGGTTATAGGTGGGAATAATAATTGATACTGGCAGGGTATAAGGTTTTCCACTGTTTATAAATTCCTTAACTTTTTCTTCTATAAAAGAATAGTCATTGCCTTCTCCCACAATGGGAGGAATTACAAAATCATTGGGAATATCTTCTACTTTTTTAACTCTTTTTGTTTTTTCTTGTTCTTTTAAAGCTTCTTGGAGGTTGGCTTCAATTCCAGGTAACTTTTGATTGAGCTTGAGGACACAGTTGTAGAGCTTAATTTCTTCTTCTAAATCTCCCTTTTTTTTTAATAGGTTTCCGAGTTTTCCGTAAACTTTCCATAAATCTTGCTTGAGTTCTAATGCTCTTTTATAACAGGAAATAGCTCCTTCTATTTTTTCTTCTAAAGCTAGCTTATCTCCCAAATCACAATAAGTTTCAACTGGATTATTTATAATTTTTTTTACTAATAATTTATATTTTTTGGCTTCATCTACACGACCCTGTTTTTGCAGCAATTTAGCCAATTTTTTATAAGTATCTATATTATATGGTTGAATTTCAGCAGCGTAGAAATAAGAAGCAGTCGCTTGTTCTAGATTTCCTTGTCGTATCAGAGTATTTCCTAAATTATAAGGTGACCAAAAAAAGTCAGGATTAATATTAATTGCTTGGCAATAACAAGCAACAGCATCATCCAATTTTCCTTGTTTTTGTAGTACATCTCCTAAGCGATGATGAACTTGCCAAAAATTATGTTGAAGTTCTAGTGCTTGGCGATAATTATTAGCAGATTCTTCTAGTTTACCTTCTTTTAATAGCCGGTCTCCTAAATCACGATAATCTTGAGCATAATTAAGTTCTATTTCTTGCTCTTTTTGATTCTTTTGCTGAGTTTTTTCTAGAACTAATTTAGCTAAATTTTGTTTAATACCAAGGGGATAAAATTTAATTTGCATCGCTTTTTGATAGGCAGTAATTGCCTCATCCTGTCTCCCTATCTTTTTAAGAATTTCGCTTAAATGTTGATGATATTCCCACTTATTAGGGGAAATTTCAATTGCACGACGGTAACTAATAATTGCTCCTTCAAAATTTTGCTGCTTAACAAAAATATTAGCCAAAAATATATGACCTTCAACTTCTTTGGAGTTACTGGCGATCGCATTTTTACAAAAAACAATTGCCTGGGAAAAATTACCTTTTCTTTCCCAAACTTTTGCTAGTTGTAAGTTAACCCGATAGTCATCTGGAATAATGTCAAGTATCTTGTAGTAATTTTGAATATTATCTGGTTCTTTTTCTATTTTTTCACGATATAAATTAACTAACTGTTCTAATTTAATTCTTTTTTGATAATGTAGCGCATCTGCTAATTTTGTATGAATTCCGACTAATTCTGGCTGTAAATTAATTGCTTTAAGATAATAGTTGATACCTCCTTCCCAATCTTCCAACTTAACTAAAACATCTCCCAATTTATAATAACCCCAAGGAAAATCAGGATTCAATTCAATAGCCCGACGATAAGCTCTAACAGCTTCTTCCCACTTCTCTAATTTAACTAATACATTCCCCAAATTATTATAAGACCAACAAAAATCAGACTTTAATTCTATCGATATATTATAAGCAGTAACCGCCTCTTCTAACTCCTCTTTTTCCTGTAATAAATTACCTAATTTATAATG
>NZ_CEZPJD010000676.1:0-4384 GCF_983059655.1 Okeania sp. | reverse complement strand
CATAAAGATATTAATAAACAAGGAATTATGCCTGATATTGTTGTGGAACAAGACCCGATTTTGCCTTACCAAGTTACCACAGAAGATGACAAACAATATCAAGCTGCAGTGGAACTTCTCACATCTCAAATTGCATTAGCGAATGCAGTTTAATTGGACTTTTTATCCATCTCTAATTAGGGTTTGCCGATCAAATATAAAAGCATTGACATATAAATGTAGGAAAAAATAGTTTAACGGGGCGATCGCTATTAATTTAGGTATAAATATAATTTATGACAGATTTCAGACTAAATGTGGTACAACTGATGGGGTCAATATTTTGTGCTTGTTCATATCCTACTCTCTGCTCTGTACGGACGTTATTTCAGCTTGTTTTGAGAGGCGATCGCTCTTAATTTACTTTTAGATGAATGACTAATTTTCCTTTCTTCATTTTTCGACTGGTTGATAGGTTGACTGTTTTGTGGTTATGAACAGAATTTTCTATATTTTTAGCTGGGCAAGTATTCATACTAAATTTAGCAACCTCAAAAACTTAGTTTTTGTGTTGACTAAGAAATCAATAACATGGGCGAGCAACAACCTATAAATAAATACTATCGCGATTTTAGAGAAAATGCAAGGCAAATCCTTAGCTGATTTTTTTAGAGCTTCACAGAATGAATATTTACATATATATGAGGTTAGGTGGCGATCGCTCTGATGTCTATGAGGAATAATGAGGACTACAGACAATACGGAAACCAAAGTAGTTGTAACGGAAGACGCGACCAAAGTAACTGACGCGAATAGCAGAACGGCAGAACTCGGGATTATCGTACCAAGAACCACCCCGCAGTGGAGAACTATCTATTTCCTTATCCTGCCAAGCACTACCATCATTAGGCGCACCCTCATAATTACCATGCCAAATATCTTGACACCACTCCCAGACGTTGCCGTGCATATCATATAAACCAAAAGCATTAGGAGGAAAGCTTCCTACATTTGTTGTTTGTTCTTGATATTTACCTTTAGGAGCATCTCGATAAGTATAGTTACCGTTATAGTTAACTAACTCAGACGTTATAGTTTCTCCAAAATAAAAAGGAGTAGTTGTTCGTGCTCGACAGGCATATTCCCACTGACTCTCACTGGGCAAACTGTAAGTTTTTGTTGTTTTCTGGGATAACTTTTGACAAAATTCTGTGGCGTTGTACCATGTTACAGTTTCTACAGGGCGATTTCTTCCTTTAAAATGAGAGGGATTGTTATCCATAATGACTTGATATTGTTCTTGAGTAATAGGATATTTACTCATATAAAAAGGTTGAATAGTAACCTGATGTTGAGGACTTTCTGTATTAAATCTTCGTTCTTCGTTTTCTGGGGAACCCATAATAAAACTTCCTCCAGGAACATAAACCATTTCTAATCTAATACCATTACCTAAATCTTCTATTTTTTGTCTGGCATTACCGGGAGTACGAGTGATTATTTTGCCAAAATTATTGACAGTTGCTATCTCAAAAGTAAATATTTCTCCTATTTCTGATTCTGGTATTGATGTGAGAAATGTTTCTGGTGGAGAAGTTTCATTAATAACGGGTGGTGCTGTTAATTTTTGAGATATTTGTAGTGGAGGGGTAAACTTTTTTTCTGTGGGATAAGTCTGGTTAATAAGGGAGGATATTTCTCCTATATTTTGAAACTTTTTCTGAAAATCAGGTAACAAGAGAACGCGGAAACCCAAGTTGATGATGTAGTTGTCAAAATAGTTGTTAAAGCGGAAGGCACTCCGGCAATGGTTAGGATTATTGTTCCAACTACCACCACGGATAATTCTTTGATTAATACTTTCTCCTCTTTTCCAAACACTTCCGTCATTAGGAGCACCATTATAGTTATTGTGCCAAATGTCCAGACACCATTCCCAGACATTGCCGTGCATATCATATAAACCAAAAGCATTAGGAGGAAAAATTCCTACATTTGTTGTTTCTTGTAGATAATTACTTTTAGGAGCTTTGCCATAAATATAGTTGCCATTGTAGTTAGCTAACTCAGAGGTTATAGTTTCTCCAAAATAAAAAGGGGTAGTTGTACCTGCGCGACAAGCATATTCCCACTGACTTTCACTGGGTAGTTTATAGGTTTTCCCGGTTTTTACAGAAAGTCTTTGACAAAATTCTGTAGCGTTATGCCATGTCACTTTTTCTACTGGATGGTTTCCTCCTTTAAAGTTAGAAGGATTTTCTCCCATAATTGCTTGATATTGATTTTGAGTAATGGGGTATTTACTTATATAAAAAGGTTGAAGAGTAACTTGATGTGGCGGACTTTCTATATAGTATTTCCGTGGTTTATTTTCTGGGGAACCCATGAGAAAGTTCCCTCCAGGAATATAAACCATTTCTAATTTAATACCATTACCTAAATCTTCTATTTTTTGTCTAGCATTACGGGGGGTGCGGTTGATTATTTTGCCAAAATTATTGACAGCTACTACTTCAAAAGTAAATATTTCTCCTATTTCTGTTTCTGGTATTGATTCTGGAAATGTTTGTGGTGGAGAGTTTTCATTAATAACGGGTGGTGCTGTTAATTTTTTGGATATTTGTAGTGGAGGGGTTAACTTTTTTTCCGTTGGATAAGTCTGGTTAACAAGGGAGGATATTTCCCCAGGATTTTGAAATATTTTGTTAGTTGTATCCACAGTCATTTTATCCAAAGAATTTCTTACTTCCGAGGTATACCAGACAATCCGAAAACCTCTGTAGTAGATAAAATTGTCGCCATCGTTGTCGTAACGTCTAGCACTCCGACAATTCCAAGAAGAGTTAGACCAACTACCACCACAAAGGACTTTTATGTTACTATCTCCCCTAGTTTGCCAAGCACTTCCATCATTAGGCGCACCATCATAATTAATGTGCCAAATATCTAAACACCATTCCCAGACATTGCCGTGCATATCGTATAAACCAAAAGAATTTGGAGGAAAACTTCCCACATCGGTTGTTTCTCCTCGATATTTATCTTTAGGGGTATTAGCGTAAGGATAATTACCGTCATAGTTAACTAACTCAGACGTTATAGTTTCTCCAAAATAAAAAGGAGTAGTTGTACCTGCACGACAAGCATATTCCCACTGACTTTCACTGGGCAGTCTATAAATTTTTCCAATTTTCTCAGAGAGTCTTTGACAAAATTCTGTGGCGTCATACCATGTCACATTTTCAACTGGGCGACTTTTTCCTTTAAAGTGAGAAGGATTTTCTTTGGTAATAGCCTGATATTGTTCTTGAGTAATAGGGTATTTACTCATATAAAAAGGTTGAAGAGTTACTTGATGTTGCGGACTTTCATCAGAGCTTCTTCCCTGTTCGTTTTCTGGGGAACCCATGAGAAAACTTCCCCCAGGAATATAAACCATTTCTAATTTAATACCATTACCTAAATCTTCTATTTTTTGTCTGGCATTACCAGGAGTACGGTTGATTATTTTGCCAGAGTTATTAACAGTCACTACTTCAAAAGTAAATATTTCTCCTCTTTCTGATTCTGGTATTGAATTGAGAAATGTTTGTGGTGGAGAAGTTTCATTAATAATGGGTGGTGCTGTTGATTTTTGAGATATTTGTAGTGGAGGGGTAAACTTTTTTTCTGTTGGATAAGTTTGGTTTATAAATGACAATATTTCCCCTGTATTTTGAAACTTTTGCTGAAAATCAAGTAACAAGAGAATGCGGAAACCCCAGTAGGTGCCGTAGTAGTCAGCATTATTCCTAATACGGCGGGCACTCCGACAAAACCGAGGATGGATGTTCCAACAGCCACCACGAAGAAGTCGTTGACTACTATCTCCTTCACTTTCCCAGGGACTTCCATCAGTAGGCGCACTATTATAGTTATTGTGCCAAATGTCCAGACACCATTCCCAGACATTGCCGTGCATATCGTATAAACCAAAAGCATTGGGAGGAAAAATTCCTACTTCGGTTGTTTTTTCTAGATGTTTACTTTTAGGAGCTTTGCCATAAATATAGTTACCGTTGTAGTTAACTAACTCAGACGTTATAGTTTCTCCAAAATAAAAAGGAGTAGTTGTACCTGCGCGACAAGCATATTCCCATTGACTTTCACTGGGCAGTCTATAAATTTTCCCAGTTTTTTCAGAGAGTCTTTGACAAAATTCTGTGGCGTTATGCCATGTCACTTTTTCTACTGGATGGTTTCCTCCTTTAAAGTGAGAAGGATTTTTTCCCATAATTGCTTGATATTGGTTTTGAGTAATAGGGTATTTACTAATATAAAAAGCTTGAAGAGTTACTTGATGTTGAGGACTTTCACTGTTAAGTCTTTCAACTTCGTTTTCTGGGGAACCCATGAGAAAACTTCC
>NZ_CEZPJD010000675.1:0-4386 GCF_983059655.1 Okeania sp. | reverse complement strand
AGGTTTCTAGCTAAAATCTGCACAAAATTTTCGGCTGATAGCTGATAGCTAGTTAAATTACACCTGCGTTTGGTGGCGGAGGTGAGAGTTGCACTCACTGATTTTTAGGTTATGAGCCTAACAAGCCACTCTTGCTCTATCTCCGCGTGTCACCAATACCCCTGACTGGAATTGAACCAGCAACATCTAGATTTTAAGTCTAGCGCCTCTTCCTATTGGGCTACAGGGGCATATTGAAAAATTTTAGGAGTCTCAAAGATCGGAATTCACAATTGAAAGGCGATCGCTATTTTATAGCAACTGCCATAACTGTTAGGACATTCTTGCTCCTCTCAAACTTATTCACAGCAAAATTTAACTTCTGACTTCTGACTTCTAACTTCTGACTTCAGCTATAAAATCCCCCAGGCCAGTATCGAACTGACGACTTCCTGCCTTTCAAACAGGCGCTCTACCAACTGAGCTACCGGGGGATACGGGAGCGGGAGGATTTGAACCTCCAAATCTCCAGTTTCGTAGACTGGCGTGTTATCCGTTTACACTACGTTCCCATTAAAAGGTGGGTCAGGCAGGAATTGCACCTGCAAAGCATTAAGCGACGGTTTTACAGACCGTTGCCCTCCCTAATAGGCGAGCTGACCCGATAATTGCATAGCTGAACTTTTGAAAATACACTACACAAGGGAGAGAGTGGGATTTGAACCCACGACGGCGATTAAACCGTTTCTTCTTAGCAGGAAGATGCCTTAAGCCACTCGGCCATCTCTCCTCAAAAGTTTTTAGATTGGCGCGGAGACTAGGATTTAAACCTAGATCGTCGGTTTTGGAGACCGAAATGTGGTGTTGCTGAATTGAAGTATGAATGCGCGATTGTTTGGTTCTGATCAAGCCCCCTAAATCCCCCAAAATTGGGGGACTTTTAGAGTTTTATTCCCCCCAAAATTGGCTTGCTCGGGGGGCAAAATCACACCCAGAATCAGCAACGGCCGAAATGTTATCGTTACACCATCTCCACTCATCAAAGTTTTCATGTTTCAAGTACAGCAACTAATCCGCTACAGCAAACAACTAAATAACAATTAAAAAGCCGATCGCCGATGGCTAGTTGCTATAGTTGCAGTGGCAGGAGTTGCACCTGCATCAACCAGGTTATGAGCCTGGGGCTTTACTGTTAAGCTACACTGCCTTGTTTGGAGTCTGGGAGAGGAATTGAACCTCTGATAATCGGTTTTGCAGACCAATGCCTTACCACTTGGCTACCCAGACTAATCAGAAGCCTTGACGGGAGTTGCACCCGCTTCTCTCTGACTGAGAATCAGAGTGACTTATCTAGTCGTCCACAAGGCTATGAATAACTATGTAGTATCTATTTTGTTTTCAAGGTACAGATGACTTTGTTTCCTTTACTCTATGTTTTTATGTTACATAAATAATACATAATTGTCAAGGATTGGGAGGAATATTTTTTTCTAGCTGATTTTGGTTTAAGATAATTACCCTTGGCTAGGCCAAAGCAGAATCATGTAGTACATCTTTGTATACTACATTAGTAATATGTAAATTCCAGAATGGGGCAAAAATATTTTTCTGAGGAGTGTGGGAGGGGTGGAGAGTGTGTAAGATTTGACGCGGTGACACGGTGACGCGGGGACGCGGTGACACCCTATATCCTTCTCTGGTGTGTCTCCGTGTGGAGAGTGTAGGGAGATGGGGGAATAGCACTCAGATAGAACATTTTTTTATACCGAATTAAGCGGATTTAATATAATAGAGTTTTATACTTATTTTATTCTTTATTCCTTCTTCCTTCCTCCTTCTTCCTTCTTCCTTCCTATAGTATGATGATGGGAAATTGTATTTTTCATCTCAAAAGGAAACAGTCAAGATGACAGAAACACCGCCCCCAGAAAAGTATAAACAGTTGGGCATAGTTAATCAAGCACTTATTTTTATTGAAAAAGTTGGTAATAAACTGCCAGATCCTATTACATTATTTTTCTATCTTTCTATAGCAGTAATTTTGGTTAGCGCGATCGCTAATTTGACAAATCTATCTGTCATACATCCTGCAACTAAAGAAACTATTCAAGCAGTCTCTCTGTTTACTCCTGAAGGTATCCGCAGAATCATTACTGAAGCAGTGAGTAACTTTGTGAAATTTCCTCCCCTGGGTACTGTACTTGTAGCGATGTTAGGGGTAGGAGTCGCAGAGTCTACAGGGTTAATTTCTGCTCTATTGCGTCAGGTAGTGTTAGTTGCTCCGGCAAAGTTTATTACTCCAGCGATTATTTTTTGTGGGGTAATGTCTAATCTTGCTTCTGATGCTGGATATGTGGTTTTAACTCCTCTTGCTGCTTTAGTATTTTTAGCATATAAACGTCATCCCATAGCAGGTTTAGCTGCTGCTTTTGCTGGAGTTTCTGGAGGTTATAGTGCTAATTTGTTAATTGGATCTATCGAGCCTTTATTAGCAGGAATTACTGAAACTTCGGCTAAATTAATTAATGCTGAATATACAGTTAATCCCGCAGTCAATTATTATTTCATGGTAGTTTCTACATTTGTTATTACTTTAGTTGGTTGGTATATTACGGATAAAATTGTAGAGCCTCGCCTTGGTAGATATGATGGGGAAATTGAGCGAGAAGAAATTCAAGATTTGACTGCTGCTGAACGAAAAGGTTTGCGTTGGGCTGGATATTCTTTATTGGCTTTTATAGCACTTTTATTAATATTAGTTTTACCCCCTGAAGGAATTTTACGCGACCCGGAAACTTTAACTATTATTCCTTCTCCTTTTTTCCAGGGAATTGTACCAATAATAATGGTAGGATTTATTCTGCCTGGTATTGTCTATGGAAAAGCAGCAGGTACAATTCAGAGTGATAAAGATATTGCTCAAGGTATGACTCAGGCTATGAGTTTAATGGGTTATTATATTGCTTTATCATTTTTTGCTGCTCAATTTGTTGCTTATTTTGGTTGGAGTAACTTAGGAATTATCTTGGCTGTTAATGGTGCAAATTTTCTCAAAGCTACAGGTTTTACTGGGTTGCCTTTGCTCATAAGTTTTATCATTGTTAGTGGTTTTATTAATTTATTTATTGGTTCGGCATCAGCTAAATGGAATATTATGGCTCCGGTATTTGTGCCAATGTTAATGTTGGTTGGTTATACACCAGAATTGACACAAATGGTTTATCGAATTGGAGATTCTACAACTAATATTATTACACCTCTGATGCCTTATTTTCCAATTATTGTTGCTTTTGCTCAGAGATACGATAAAAAGACAGGAATGGGAACTTTAATTGCTACAATGCTGCCTTATTCTTTAGCTTTCCTGATATCTTGGTCAGCTTTATTTATTATCTGGTTTATTTTCGGAATTCCTATTGGACCTGGAGCAGCAATTAGACTTTAAAATAGCACTCAGCACTCAGCTATTAGCTATCAGCTTCTCAAGGTGTATAATGGGGGATAAAACTTATTTTTTTTCGTGCCTACCTACCTACTTATAGCAATCCTATTTTATTAGTGTCAAAAATCTTACTGCTTTTTAGGGAACAGCGGTGCGACCCCGCGTCGGCGACAGACGCAAGCGGTCAGACCCCGCGTCGCCGTCAGCTCGCTTGCGGAATGCTGACCAAGAGAGGGAACGCGCACCAAGAGAGGGAACAGGGAATAGGGAACAGGTAAGAGTTTCAGTTTTTTTATCTACTTTTTGATTTGTCGCAACCTATTTAGGATTGCTATAGCTATCTTTAGTCATCTTGAGATAATATCAAATCCGGTAGCATCGGTGTAATAATACCATTTATCAAAAGTATTGCTACATCTCTTTGACAGTAGGGAGTAGGGAGTAGGGAGTAGGGAGTAGGGTGAAAAGAGATAAGATATCTTGGTTTAATGCCGAGAATCGTTACAAACATGATTCAAGCATTATTATTACTTAATAACTGAAGTCCCACGGGAAGTATAGCATTATTTTTGGGAATTGGTATAAGATAGTGAATCAGAATCCAGAATCCAGAATCCAGAATTCAGAATTTCCTACGGAATGCTCCGCAAACAGAAGGGAAAATAACTCAGAATTCTTTCCGCTCTGGATGAAGATGGAATATTTTTTTATACCGAATTAAACGGATTCGATATGACTTCTGCTTTGAGCCAAGAAATACAGCGTATTCCACTTTGATGAGGTACACCTACGCGAGCAAGATGCTTCCTCGCGAGCAAGATGCTCGCACTGATAGGATTGAATTATTAATATCTGTACTTCATATAGTTGGAATTTGCTATAAATTTCTTGGCGGATAACATAGCTTTACTTATTTATAAGAAGAGGTAATTCTAAATTATAAATTCTTGAACTATCACCTTCTT
>NZ_CEZPJD010000674.1:0-4392 GCF_983059655.1 Okeania sp. | reverse complement strand
CAAAGCTCATGCAATCATTCATGGGTAAGTTTGGGTAAGTTTAGTAGAACGGTTCAATGCCTCATTAATTTACAAATTTTTATGTTATCATCGAACAGTGCTGGTCTGCAGCTCATCGCCGCCAGTAATGAACCATGAAAATTTAATCGGATCTGGGGTTGTTGGCCCGAATTCCTAGTTAACTGTGGGAAAACGTAAAATCTGATTGCGGAACTAGGTGAGCAGTTTTTTATGTGCAAAAAGAGCGGTGGGGCATCTCGTTCTTAGAGCTTCGTGGAGTCCGACGGGATACCGGGACTGTGAAACGAGAGAGCTTACACTATACCGTCAGGTTAGTGTGGGAGTATGTCACTTCAAAAGGTATAGATAAAATGTCAGAAGACCAACCAAAACAACCAAATTTAGAACAACCTGAAACTGAAGCAGTCCATCAAGAATCAACAGAAACTGCTTCCGTGATACCCGAAAGTCAACCTCAACAACAATCTACTACTGAAAAAAAATCAGTAGTGGCCAAACCTGGTTTTGGACAACAGGTTTTAGGATTAGTTCGTTCCTTATTACCATCGTCCCTAAGTCAGAAACTTTCTGATGGGTTATTGACGGGGGCGATCGCTAGTATTTTTGTTTTCATTCTAGTAATTATTTTTGTTTCTGTTTCCCCTAGTAAACCTGCTACTGAGGTGGCAAATATTCCTATAGCTGAAGAAACAGAAGCGATCGCTCCGGAAGAGTCTCTACCTCTAAGTGTAGATCCAGAAGTATTAGAAAATTCATTTTCTGAAGCTCCTGAATCTATGGAAGAAATTATACCTTCGCCTCCAGAGTTGACACCAGAGCAAACTTTAATTGTGTCAATTCAAAATCAAATTGATGACCTGATTAATCAATATGGTGCCGGAATTACTGAATCTTTAAGAGTTAATTTTCCCAGTAGTTTATTAATTGTTGAACTGAATAATGATTGGTATGACAAAACTGAGGAAGAACAAGATAAATTAGTTAACCAAATGTTTCAAGAAACACAAGATTTAGATTTTAGTAAGTTACAAGTTATTAACTCTCAAGGTAGAGTTATAGCTCGTAGTTCAGCAATAAGTTCCGAAATGATTATTTTAGAGCGATCGCTTTTAGAAATACCAGGTTAATGAAGTCAGAAGTCAGAAGTCAGAAGGATGATTTTAATAGTTTTATAGTTTTGTAGTTTTGTGGAATGGGCATCTTGCCCGTTCCTGCTCCTCAGCAATGCCAAAATTTGTTCAAAACCTATTTAGGAAAACTATAGTATCAATTTAAATTAAAACAGCTTAATAATCAGAAAAATATTTAACTATAGTTGATTCAGCTATTGATAACCAAGGCATTTATACAAAAAGTATATTATTAAAATTTTTTACTTATAGTAGTTTTTTAATTCATCTACAGGATTTACGCAAATTGACTATTAAACCACCATTTGTAGGGGCGAATGGTATTGGCTAACGCCAAGCTCCGCTAACGCCCTCCCTACATATAGAGTTTTTGCATAAGTCCCGATCTGTTGCCATAACCAATAATTTTGTAGTATAATCAAAAGCTACAAATAAAAAATTAAGTGTAGTTAGAATATTTTATGAATAAAAAAAGTGGTGAAGGACGTAAAATAATTAGTGATAATCGCCAAGCTAGATTTAACTATCATATTATTGAAACTTATGAAGCTGGTGTTGCATTACAAGGAACGGAGGTAAAATCCATCCGGGAAGGTAAGGTCAATTTACGAGATGGTTATGCCTTAATTCGTAATAATGAAGCATGGTTACTGAACGTTCATATTTCTCCATATCAAAAAGCAGGAGAATTTTTCAATCATGAACCTCGTCGTAGTAGAAGGCTATTGTTACACAAACAAGAAATTCGTAAATTGATTGGTAAGGTAGAACAACAGGGATTAACTTTAGTGCCATTGAGGATGTATTTTAAGCGCGGTTGGGTAAAAGTTGATATTGCTTTGGCACAGGGTAAAAAGCTCCATGATAAGCGTGAAACTATTAAACAACGAGATGATAAACGGACTATGCAAAGAGTAATGAAGCAATACTAGAGCAGCTATGCGGAAGTTAAAAGCGAGTGCGTAATTCTGATATTTCTTCAGAATGTAAAACGAACTCAAGACAGTCAAAATTATTAATTTGTAATTATTTTAGGATTTTGTAACCAGTTATTTCCGCCATCCTGCACTAGAGTCACCAATTATATCCTTACCTTAGTAAATTGAAGCTTTAGTTTGCTCATTCAACAATTAATAATTAATCATTATCTTTTCTGAAATGGATAGGATTGATGAAAAGGATTTTTTTCTTTATTTCTTAATATGAAATACAAAAAATTGTGCTACTTACAAATCTCCCCATCTCTCCCAACTATATAATAAGTATTCAACCAGATTTTATATTAGTAAGTATCGTTATATTCATATTCATAATTGTAGGAGTCTTCAAAATTAGTGGCGACTCTAACTCCATTAGGATCGACAGTACATACAAACTTATTTTTTTCTCCATAAACATTTACCCATCCTCGCCACTGCCAACCGTCAGCAGTTTTAGTCACATTCTGAGTAGAAGACCACCGCCCATTAGTAGGTAATCCCATTTCATATTGCATAAAATTTTTACAAGAATTTACAACACTAATATTACTTTTATAAATGCGATCGCTACCTCCATAAAAACGATCGGGGAAATAATCAGGATAAGTTTCTTGATGAAAATATGCTGTTACTTCATTGTTATCAAGATTGCAAATAAAATTGCTTCGTTCCCCATCAAATTCTACCCAACCTTGCCATTGCCAACCAGATGTAGATTCAGTTATATTTTCTACTGAAGACCACTGACTATGGCGAGGAATTCCCATTTCGTATTCCATAAATTCTTGACAAGAACTTACAATATAACTGGCATTAGTATTAGTTGGGGTGTAATTTTTTATTCTTGCTTTTCCACGATTTATATAGTTAGGATAACTAGAACTGTGATAGCTATCATGTTTAAGTTTAATATGACTATTGTCACCAATGTCACAGGCTGCTAGAAAAACAACTGTAGCTAAAGTTATTGCTAGATTTTTGTTGTTCATTATTCTGTGCTATAAAATAAAATTTATAATATATAGTAGCACTAAAGGTGACTTTTAGAGCTGATTTTCTACAAGAATATCAAAATCAGCTAATAGGCGTTTATTTTTAGATTTTCTCTTAAAATTGCCAAGTATTGTTCAAAATTTTTCCCATATAGCTAATGTGCGCTGGCATATGTACAAATTACAGGAGGTATCCAATAGCTAAAAGTCTTATATTACTCCTTCGGAATGCTACACAAACGGTTTTTTATTCCCCCTGTTGCCTCACAGGAGTGCGCGTTCCCTCACAGGAGTCAGCATTCCGCAAGCGAGCTGACGGCGACGCGGGGTCTGACCGCTTGCGACTAACGTCGTCGCGGGGTCGCACCGCTGTTGCCTGTTGCCTGTTGCCTGCGCACAGCGCTATAAAAGTGAGTTACCAAGGCGTTGAATTAAGAAATCAATGAAAGTTTTAATTCTCAAGGAATTACGACGATTAGGTAGATAAAGTGCATAAATACCTGTATCCATATCCGTATGGGGATAGAACTGAAAATCGTTAAGTACAGCTTGGAGAAGACCCCCACGGATATCTTCTCCAATTAACCAGGTTGGCATTAAAATCAAACCAGCACCATCTAAACAAACTTGCCGAAGGACTTCTGAATTATTTGCTACCAACGAGCCATTAACTTTAACTTCACACACCTCTTTGTCTCCCTTAAATCGCCAAATTTCATAACCAGTGGAATAGCTAAAGCACAAACAATTATGGTCAGCTAAATCTTCAGGATGCTCTGGTTTGCCATACTGCTGAAAATAGGCTGGACTGCCACAAACTTTGCGTGTGTATGAGGCGAGTTTGCGGACGATCCAAGTAGCGCCAGAACGTTCAAGATTACCCAAACGAATCACCACATCAAGTTGCTCATCAACTGGATTAGCTAATCCATCACTCAAGGTCAAATTTAGTTGCATTTCAGGATATTGCACGAGAAAATCCCGAACCAGAGGTGCAATGTAGAGTCTGCCAAAAGCTACAGGTAAACTAACTCGCAATAGACCCCGTGGTACTTCATCCTGTTCTGCAACTGAAAGATTAGCTGCTTCTACATCTTGAAGAATTTGCACCACCTTCTCATAATATCTGCGTCCTTGGGGAGTGAGAGTAATACTACGAGTGGAACGGTTGGTTAATTGGGTATGGAGTAGGGTTTCCAGAGCATTAACTTGACGAGTAACTGAAGAAACAGCAACTCCTAACTGCCGAGATGCTTCCGAAAAGTTCCC
>NZ_CEZPJD010000673.1:0-4401 GCF_983059655.1 Okeania sp. | reverse complement strand
AAACTCCTGATGGGATGGTAGGTATTCCAGAACCTAGTTTTGTTTGGGCGATATTGTTATTTGGTTTATATATGGGTTGGAAACATTGGGTGTTGTTGTGCAAGGCTAAGAAATAGTTATTGAAGAAGGAGTCAGGAGTCAGGAGTCAGGAGAAATGGGAATGAGCGAGGAGGTTCGTTTTGAATAATCTTCCCAGTGCGGGCATCTTGCCCGCGTGGGTGTAACTCACCAAGGTGGAATTAGCTGTAAGCTGAGAGACTTAAAATACTGATTTAAAAGCGATTTAGGAATTGACTCAAACTTCCCAATCTTCTATATTTAATTCACTAATCCTTTGAAATTCAGCCACATTATGAGTTACTAAAATTAAATCATTAGCTATAGCAATTGAAGCTATTTGTAAATCATAAGGCCCAATGGGTGTTCCCGCTTTTTCTAATCTTGTGCGAATTTCCCCATATATTTTTGTACATCTATCATCGAAAGGCAGAGATATAAACCTACTCAAAAAGATTTGTTGTTGAATTAAATTTTGTTGTGATTTTTGACTTTTTATTGCCCCATAAAATAGTTCGGCTTTGACCACAGAACAAACCACTATATCTCGCAGATTATGACTTTCTAATGTCTGTTTTAAGTTATTATTTAAGCCTTTTAAATAAACAATACAAACATTAGTATCTAATAAATAAATCATTCAAATAATTCTCTCTGCTCAAAATTACCTTGAGGATGTCTGACAAAAGTTTCATCTTGAATACTCCCATAAGTGTTTTCAATAAATTCATGCCAAGACTGATTTTCAGGTTGGTTATTATCTTGAATTAAATTAACCATTGTTCCCAAAAGCTGTTTTTCTTCTGGAGTTAAGTTGTTAATTATTTCTGCTAAGGATTTAACTAATTTTAAATTCATAAAAACCTCTAATAATTACTTCGGGAAGATAATTGGGAGACTATTGAGACTAGCTGCTCAGTTGTCAGATATTCAAATTCACCCCTCCAGATCAATCATAAAAGTTTACCCAAATTAACAAATTCTATCTTCGGCCTCATTGATTCTGTCGCTTCCCAATACTGCCATGCCTGAAACGGGAGATGCCCAGTATAATCAGTATTCAAGCTAAAAGTTAGGTCTGAATAATGCAACTGTTTTTCTCCTGAACGCCATCCGACTTCATTACCAAATGCTTCGTATACTTCCTTGTCATATTTTCCTTTTCCACCCAAACTCTGATAAATTTTCTTTTGGACGGAAAAACCAAACTTACCATTACTATATTTTATCCAAAGTTGGTCTATGTACTTAAGTATTGACATTGGAAACTCCTTATCATCATAAATAAAAGATGTTTGAATATCCCTTAATGCCATTACTTGATAAAAAATAACTACTGTCTGCTCATCAGCTTTTCTCCATTCACCTTGACACAAATATTCTTCCAAATTATTATTCTTTAGTAGTTCTGTTAGTTCCGTTTTGATTTGCTTAAGTTCAGACTTATAAGCAGAATCAGCTGCACTATAATAGTCGCAGGACAACATTTGAGAAAATCCCTCTCGAAATCGCTCAGGATTTTCTTTATTGGCAAACTTTAACCGGAAAATCTCACGCCATTTTTCCTCACTTCTATTGTCTTTCTTCCCCCATAACTCAAACAACTTTTCCGAACCTTTTTCATACAAAGAATAAACTTCAGGAACTTCAGGCAATTTAATACTCGAAATAATATGAGGTACAATCCGTGAAACTCGATAAACACGCTCAGATTCTTCTACTTCCGAACCAGCTTCTATTAAACCTAAATCTACCGCTTGATTTAACTTTTCTTGATAACCAGAAATAGACTCACAAACCGCATCTAAAGCTAACATCGGTACAGGAATTTCCAACACTAAACAATTACTCAATACCTGAATACCTTTTTCATCAATTTGTGCATAAAGTTCAGACCTAGTTATTTTCCATTTCCAATCTTCAGAACTAGATTCATGCTCAGTTAGTTTGGCATCAATATTCTTACAGGCAAGCACATCTTTATCCAACCATTCCAATAAACGGGGATTTCCATCTGCAAGTTTTAAGGCTCTTTCGATTAACTTTTCATCAATTTTTCCCGAATTAAAATTCTCCAGACGTTTCAATTTTTTCTTTAAATCAGCTTTGCGAAATGCGTCTAAACCTTGTACCCAAAACTCACTTAATAAATCATATTGAAATTCATAACGACAAGTAATAATAATTTTTTCCCTACCTATTTCTCGAATTGCAAAAACCAAAGCATCTAAAACTTCTGCCACTTCAGGTTTCAAAACAAATCCACCCTCACGAGGTTCGAGATTAAATTCAAAATCATCAAAGAGGAAAAGAAAAGGTTTTGCTCCAGCTTCAATCAAATTTTCAAACAAATCTCGCAACCTATATTTAAGTCCATTTTTATTATTTTGTAATTTAGAACGTAGGTCAGCATCCCTCAATTTATCTGCCAATTTTTGTACTAAATTAGAACTATCTATTTGTCGCCACCATAATACTGTTTCATATTCCAAGAAACGTTCCCAAAGTCGAGAAGCAATGGTACTTTTTCCCAAACCTCCCATACCATGAATTAATATTCCCAACTTATCATCTAACTTAAAAGCACGGAGACAATTTTGTAACTGACGGCGACGACCAACAAAATTTTCACGATTTACTACTCTAAATTTACGCTCTTCATCCCTAAATTCATCAATTGTTTTGTTGTAACGGGGCGCAGGTTTCCGACCTGGTTTTCTCAAGGGAGTTACTAACGCTCCCGGTAAACTACCCGCCACATAAAGTCGTAATTTATGCCAGTCTCTAGCATTAACTTTAATTAATTCCTGGTAAGTTTCCGCCAATGCTTCCGTTACTCTTTTTCCAGAAGACAACCCCTGATAAAATTTTGCTGCTACTGTTGTTGCATCTGTATCTAAAACCCGATCGCCCCATCCTAAAACTGCTGTTACACGTTCACTCAATAAAGATTCTGCCATTGACGGAATATTTTCTTCATATTCATATCCAGTCCGACAACCGGATAGAAAAATCAGTTTAGGGTATCGATATTGTAATTGTGTAGCAATATCTTCCCCACTACTATATTTTGCCTCTCCATATTCTGTCTCAGTAACAAAGCAAGGTTTATCATTCCGAAATTTTGTATGACCTGTGAGATGAATAACATCAAAAAAATTCTCTTCCTGATTTCCCACAAGATAACCTAATTCAGTCAAACAACCACTTTCTTCTACTTCTAAAAACAAAGGTGTTCTTTTAGTTGCTTCTAAAATACTTCCCTCCTCCGCTTCAAAATCAAGTTCCGAAAAATGGTCTCCCATGTTGCGGGGGGAAGTTGCCATAAATACAACATTTAATGCTCGGTTATGGGGGGGTTGATTTTGAAAAGAAAGTGGTTGACTATTCGTCACCCAACGAACAGGAATAATAGCAGGTTTACGCTTAACTAAAAATTCTTGACGATCATGGAGTAATTCCCAAGGTAAATGAGCTAATCTTTCTGAAGTAGAAATTGCTAAAACAATTCCTTCCCGCCGATATTTATCGAGTTCTCTTTGCAAAATACGGTCATTTCCATCCAACCAGTTATAAAGTATTTGACCAGTTTTGGCGTATTCTTCTGGCAGTCTGGTGTAATAGTTTGCCTCTGATTTTTTGATTAGAGCAGAAATTTCTGTCAGAGATAATTGATAAGATTGGTAATCATTAGGATTATTCCAAAAGTATCGGAATTGGGCATAATCATCCCCTATTAATTTCAAGTCTAAGTGAAGAATTTGCATAGTTATTTTTTCAGGAAACTTTCCAAAATATCTTTAATTTGTTCTACAGTTGCGCCGTGAAGTATAACTCGGTTGCCATTATTAGAAACAAATTCTACCTTCTCTAGTTTTGTCTCATGTTTTTTGAAACACTGGGAAATCTTCTCTGCAATATTTAGAGTATTAATAATCATAACAGAAGTTCCTGCACCAATTCCAACTATTGTCGCGATAGTTGCTAAATCAGCTTCTCTTTCAATACCAACTATTTCATAACTACCTTCTATACCTTCAATTGCCAGAATTTCTTCTGTAAATTGGACAGCATTTAAACCATCAATAGCTATTTTAAGCATTGTTCAACTCACTAACTTTTTTGATTTGATTATAACAGATAGCTAAAATGGTGCGTTACGACGGATTGTTAAATGCCTTTGAAAGCTTATATTTTTGCCGTCTAACGCACCCTACTGGAGTACTTTTAACTCATTTGATTAATAATTATTAATTATTCATTATTAATTATTCATTATTAATGACCAACCAAGCTCGCAAAACTTCTGCAACACTCCACGCTTGAGCAATACAACCACGGGGT
>NZ_CEZPJD010000672.1:0-4434 GCF_983059655.1 Okeania sp. | reverse complement strand
GGGGATTAACTTTGTTGGCTTGCTCGGGGGGCAAAATTCAGTATCAAAAAACTTTATCCCTTTTAACCTTTTCTTCCCTTCTGCCTTCTGCCCTCTGCCCTCTGCCTTCCTTCCAACCAGACATGATATGACTGATAAATTTGACCGTTTAATTAGCTTATTAGAAAAAGAATTGAAGCTCACAGGAACAGAAATTACTGAAATTATTTGGTTAGCAATGCAGCGTCAATCTCATGCTTCTACTCACAGCAAAAAAATACTTTCTGAGGATGAAACAACAACAGAAGAAAGTGATAAAGTACCACTAACATCTTCTGCTCTAAAACCAGAAAATCCCACATATCCAAAAATTCCTGAAAGTAATTCATACGCTGAAGTTGCTCCCAAAACTGATTCTCCTTCTTCCAATAAAGGTTATTTACCCATAAAAGTTCCTGATGTTTCTTCACTGCGTCACCCTCTTAAAATTGCTAGAGCATTTCGTCCTCTCATGCAGTATATTTC
Organism: Okeania sp.; assembly: GCF_983059655.1. Lineage (NCBI taxonomy): Bacteria > Bacillati > Cyanobacteriota > Cyanophyceae > Oscillatoriales > Microcoleaceae > Okeania > Okeania sp. The sequence continues at coordinate 3,930 of NZ_CEZPJD010000672.1, read as the reverse complement.
TGATGGTAAAGCAGATTTATTAGATGAAGAAGCTACTGTTGAAAATATTGCCGAATTAGAAGGAATTTGTGTTCCTATTCTCAAACCTCCCCTAGAACTTCAATTTGATTTAGCTTTAGTGGTAGATAGAAGTGATTCCATGATTTTTTGGCAACAAACAACTCAAGAATTACAACAATTGTTCAAACGTTATGGTATTTTTCGGAATGTACAAACTTGGGGAATGGTGACAGATACCGAAGGAAAAATTCGCCTGAAACAAGGAATTAAGCAAAACAGTTATTCCTATCATTTTTATTCTCCCCAAAAACTTATCGATCCTACTTGTCGTCGTTTGATTTTAGTGGTTAGTGATTGTGTTAGTAATATTTGGCGTAATGGTAAAGCTTTTTCTTTGTTAGAGAGTTGGGGAAAACACAATGTTGTAGCAATTATCCAAATTTTACCTCAACATTTGTGGTTAAGAACAGCTCTGAGTTTAGGAGTAATGGTACAATTAGATTGTTTACAACCTAAAGTACCTAATCGTAACTTATTTATCAGAGAAATTTGGTTTGGGAGCGGTGATAATTTACAAAATGGGATAAAAGTTCCTGTCTTTAGTTTAGAACCAGAACTGATAGAAACTTGGAGCGAAATGGTAGTAGGCAAAGGAACTATTGGTGCTGGTGGTTTTGTTTTTTCCTCTTCATCAAAACAAGAACAAAAGCCAATAGTTGAAAATACAGAAACAGAAAGTTTAACCAGTAAAGAACGGGTGTATAATTTTGAGATGAGTTCTTCAAAAATGGCACAAAATTTAGCGAAATTACTCTCTGCTGCACCTGTCATTAATTTACCTATTGTACGGTTAATTCAAAAAAACTTTCTCAGTGAGTCTCAACAAGTTCATGTAGCAGAGGTCTTTCTTGGCAATATTCTCAAACCTAAATCTTTGATTACTCCTGACACTAATTCTGATGAAGTTCAATATCAGTTTATTGAAGAAGAAGTGAGAGATATTTTGCTGAAAAATAGTCCGAGAAAGAATTCTGAAGAGATTATTACTGTAATTTCTCAGGATTTTGCCAAGCGACTAGGTAAAAGTCTCCAAGAATTTTTGGCATTGCTGAAAAAACCCGATGAGTTGGAAAGATTAAAAACCGAAAATAATGTGGCAGATTTAGATATCAAATATTTTGCTACAGTCACAACTAAAGTTTTAAAAAGATTAGGAGGAGCTTATGCTCGCTTTGCTGAAGAAATAGAAAAATCTCAGGATGAAATACCTGGTAATACTGCTACGTTTAAAGATATTAATTTAGATGACTTTGAATCATTTGAATTTGCAGCTCAAGTTGCTACTATTGCTAAATTAAAAACTATTTTATTAGTTGAAGACGAACAAGAGGTAATCCAAGAAATATCAGAAAATTTATCATCTCAATATGGCATTAAGGTTACAGGAACAGATCAAGTAAATCAAGTTATTGAATTAGCAGAATCAGGTGAAATAAATTTGATTTTAATTAATTATGGGTTGCCTAACAGTCGCTACCAAGACAGGCAAGTTAATGGAACTAAAATTATTAGGATTTTGAAAGCTAATTCTAATATTTCTCCAAGTTTACCTATTGTTGGTTTTTCTTGGGTTGCTGATACAGCTAATGAATTTCTTGAAAGTGGTGCAGATGGTTTTTATCATAAGAGAGAATTGTTCAAATGGAGAGAGTTGTTCAAAAGTAGAGATTATCAAAAATTTGTTAATTATCTGCAAGAAATCTTTCATAAAGCTATTGAAAATACATTCTTTCAGATTTTTCAGTGTACAACACCTACAGTCAACCGACGAGGAGAAATTATTAAGCAAGATACTAAGCTTGTTCAATATTTCACCGAAGCTCTTACAGATAGTGTTGACCTAGAAATGATATCTATTCCTGGTGGTACTTTTGCTATGGGTTCCCCTAAAAGCGAAAAAGATAGCAATAATAATGAACGTCCCCAACATGATGTGACTGTTCCTCCCTTCTTTATGGGTAAATATCCCATTACTCAAGGACAATGGAGAGCGATCGCTTCTCGAACAGACTTGAAGGTAAATTTAGATTTAAACCCAGAACCCTCTCGTTTTAAGGAACCATACCAAAATATAGATAGATGGCAAAAACCAGTAGAGCGGGTAAATTGGTATGAAGCAGTAGAATTCTGTGAAAGACTCTCATTTCTAAGGGGAAAGAATTATAGACTACCGAGTGAAGCAGAATGGGAATATGCCTGCCGTGCTGGAACGACTACACCCTTTCACTTTGGAGAAACTATCACAGGAGACTTAGCTAATTATGATGCGTTTAGAACTTATGCTGATGAACCAGAAAGAGAATATAGAAAACAAACTACCCCTGTAGGCCAATTCCCTCCTAATGCCTTTGGATTATATGATATGCACGGAAATGTTTGGGAATGGTGTGCAGATGACTGGCATAATAATTATGAAAATGCTCCAACTGATGGTAAACCTTGGCTAAATAGTAATGATAATTATTCACTGCTGCGTGGCGGTTCCTGGTTCAGCAATCCTGATATCTGCCGTTCTGCGATTCGCTACGTCAACTTTATGCGCGACTTCTTCACCGACACTTTTGGTTTTCGTGTGGTATGCGATGCTAGGAGAAGGGTTTGACAGTTATCAGTCATTAGTTATCAGTTTGAGAGTTGGCGGTTTCCTCACAAAACTAAGGATTAAGAAAAGCTTATGAGTGTAAGTAACAGTATTGTTTACCAGAAAGCTTACCAATTTGCTATTAGAATTGTCAAAGCTTATAAATATTTGACTGAGGAAAAAAAAGAATATGTATTATCCAAACAACTGTTGAGAAGTGGAACATCTATTGGAGCCAACATAGCAGAAGCTAATGGAGGCATATCTCAAGCTGATTTTAGGGCGAAATTGTCCATAGCTTACAAAGAAACCCTGGAAACAAAGTATTGGTTATCTCTTCTAAAAGATACTGACTATATTGAAGAAAAAGCCTTTGAAAGTATTCATCAAGATGCAGATGAGATTGGCAAAATCTTATTTTCCATCATTAAAAGGACTGAAAAAAACTGATGACTGATAACTGATGACTGATAACTGAAAAGCAATGGATAACTTAGTTCAATATCGCGCTATTATTCAACAGGAACTCAAAGAATATACAGAAATTCCTTATGCTCACGGGGATTTACAATGTCGTTTAATTATTAGTGAGGATAGGAATGATTTTTTATTAATTACTCAAGGATGGGAAAATGATATACAAGTTCATGGGTGTTTAGTTCATATAGAAATTATTGGGGATAAAATCTGGATACATCGGGATGGTTTAGAGGATGGAATAGCATCCGATCTACTTAGATCAGGTATTCCTAAAAGTAAAATTGTTTTGGGTTTTCATCCCCCAGATGTGCGAGTTTTTACAGAATTTGCAGTCAATTAATTATAGCAATTCCCCCTTGAAAAGGTAGACTTTGAATGCTCTCCCCTTTTTACAGCGCTTTCCACTGTTATGAGGTACACTCATCGCGGGCAAGATGCCCGCACTACAATATTTTCACTATTCATCTTATAATCATTTGCCTGAAATATGCTGTAAGGATCTAAAACTGTACTTCATAGATTAAAGAACTGCTATACTAGACACTAATTAATCTAAAATAGAGCCAAAAGCCTTATGAAAAACGTGAAATTCGACGACCTAGAAAAACAAACTTTATTAGCTCAAAAAGAACTGATTTCTATAGAGCATGAAGGGAAAACTATTGGTTATTATTATCCAATAGGCGATCGCGAAGCAGCCCAAAAAGCCAAAGAAGAACTTGACACAATTATGGAGAAAACATTACATCCTACAGGATTAACAGAAGAAAGAATAGCAGAGTTGCGTAGTAAACTCGATTACGAAGCAG
>NZ_CEZPJD010000671.1:2056-4439 GCF_983059655.1 Okeania sp. | reverse complement strand
CAGGAAATTCTCAAGACAGCGCAGGTAATTTATGAGCAGAGATATAGCTGAAGTCAGAAGTCAGAAGTCAAAAGTCAGAAGTTAAACTCTTGTAATTCATAAATTTTCATTTTCCCTTGTATAAATATTTTCCCCACTAATTGCTTCATCCGGTAGAGGGGAGAGACGAGAATTAATTAGTCTTTTTTCGTTACCCTAATAATATAGTAACTTTTATAAAAAATTAGGCCATGAAACGTATTGTCTTAATCGCAGGTTTTGAATCTTTTAACACTGGTTTATACCGTCAAGCAGCTCAACTAGCAACTTCTCAATGTCCAGACTTAGATATCCAAGTATTTAGCGATCGCGCTCTTTCCCAACAACCAGAAACTGTCGCTACTGCTCTGGAAAATGCTGATGTGTTTTTCGGTAGTCTCCTTTTCGACTACGACCAAGTTTTATGGTTGCGCGAAAGAGTAAAAAATATTCCCATCCGTCTCGTTTTTGAGTCAGCATTAGAATTGATGGCATTAACAAAATTGGGAAAATTTATTATTGGCGACCAACCAAAAGGAATGCCAAAACCAGTCAAATTTATTCTTAGCAAATTTTCCAGCGGGAGAGAGGAAGATAAACTTGCAGGTTATATCAGTTTCCTGAAAACAGGTCCGAAATTACTCAAATTTGTACCAGTGAAAAAAGTGCAAGACCTGCGCAACTGGTTGATAATTTACGGTTATTGGAATGCTGGTGGTACAGAAAATGTTGCTGCCATGTGTTGGGTGTTGGCAGAAAAATATTTAGATTTAAAAGTTGGAGAAATACCGCCACCAGTGGAAACTCCCAATATGGGTTTACTGCATCCAGACTACCAGGGTTATTTTGAGTCTCCCCGAAAATATCTGGAATGGTATCGCCAACAAAAACAAACTTCTCCCACTCCCGTTGTTGGAATTTTGCTCTACCGCAAACACGTCATTACCAAACAACCATACATTCCTCAACTTATCCGCAAATTTGAAGAAGCAGGTTTGACACCTCTACCTGTATTTATCAACGGAGTCGAAGGTCATGTCGCCGTCAGAGACTGGATGACCAGCGCGTGGGAAAGTCAGAAGTCAGAAGGCAAAAGTCATGAAATTCAAAAGTCAAAAGTCAAAAGTCAAAAGTTAGATAAAATTCAAAATTCAAAAGTCAAAAGTCACGAAATTCAAAAGTCAAAAGTCAAAAATCAAAAGTATGATTCTGTTAAACCAATACTTTCCCTTTCTCCCGAAGCAGTAGAAGTTGATGCAGTCGTTTCAACTATTGGTTTTCCTTTGGTGGGGGGTCCTGCGGGTTCCATGGAAGCAGGGCGACAAGTGGAAGTTTCCCAACGCATCCTCACTGCCAAAAATGTTCCCTACTTTGTCGCAGCACCCCTACTTATTCAAGATATCCATTCTTGGACGCGCCAAGGTGTGGGAGGTTTGCAAAGTGTAGTTTTATATGCACTGCCAGAATTAGATGGAGCGATCGACCCTGTTCCCCTGGGTGGTTTAGTGGGAGAAGATATTTATTTAATTCCCGAAAGAGTGAAACGCCTCACGGGTAGAGTCAAAAATTGGATCAAACTGCGTCATAAAGCGCCCGCAGAAAGAAAAATAGCTGTTATTCTCTATGGTTTTCCTCCCGGTTATGGTGCCACAGGTACAGCAGCGTTGTTAAATGTGCCGCGATCGCTCCTGAAATTCCTCCACGCTCTGAAAGAGGAAGGTTACGACGTTGGGGAAATTCCTGAAGATGGGGAAGAACTTATTCGTCAAATTAAAGAAGCAGATGAAATTTATTCTTCTTCCTCCCTCCATAATTCAGAACCAGTGCGAGCATCTTGCTCGCGTCCTTCATCCTCGCATCCTTCATCCTCCCATTCTTCATCCTCGCATCCTTCATCCTCACATTCTTCATCTCCGCATTCTTCATCCTCCCATCCTTCTCAAGTCAATATTAAAACCCTAGAAAAATGGTTAGGTTATCTATCAACAACTCGCATGGAAAAACAATGGGGAAATCTCACCCGCACAGGTATAAAAACCGATGGTGAAAATTTCCATATTGGCGGAATTAAATTAGGAAATATTTGGCTAGGAGTACAACCACCCCTTGGAATTTCTGGAGACCCAATGCGCTTAATGTTTGAAAGAGATTTAACTCCTCATCCCCAATATGCTGCTTTTTATAAATGGCTCCAAAATGAATTTCAAGCTGATGCAGTTGTTCACTTTGGAATGCACGGAACTGTGGAATGGTTGCCAGGTTCACCTCTGGGAAATACTGGCTATTCTTGGTCAGATATTCTGTTAGGAAATATGCCACATCTATATATATATGCTGCTAATAATCCTTCCGAATCTATGTTGGC
>NZ_CEZPJD010000671.1:0-1956 GCF_983059655.1 Okeania sp. | reverse complement strand
TTGATGCAAAATACTGACGAACTGACTAATCTTTTGCGGGGATTAAATGGAGAATATATTCCTGCTGCTCCAGGAGGAGATTTATTACGAGATGGTCCGGGAGTTTTGCCAACTGGTCGAAATATTCATGCTTTAGACCCCTATCGAATGCCTTCTCCTGCTGCTTATGAAAGAGGGCGAGAAATTGCCAAGAAAATTATTAATCAACATCTGGAAGAAAATGATAATTATCCCGAAACTGTGGCAGTAATGTTATGGGGTTTAGATGCTATTAAAACCCGTGGTGAATCAATAGGAATTTTATTAGAATTAGTAGGTGCTGAACCAGTAAAAGAAGGTACGGGTCGTATCGTTCGTTATGAATTAAAGACTTTAGCTGAAGTCGGTCATCCCCGCATCGATATTTTAGGAAATTTATCAGGAATTTTCCGAGATAGTTTTGTCAATATTATTGAATTATTAGACGATCTATTCCAACGAGCAGCAACCGCAGAGGAACCCGTAGAACAAAATTTTATCCGCAAACACGCTTTAGCATTGCAAGCGCAAGGTATAGAAAATGTTTCGGCACGGTTATTTTCCAATCCCGCTGGTGATTTTGGTTCCTTGGTAAACGACCGAGTTGTCGATGGTAACTGGGAATCAGCGGATGAATTGGGCGATACTTGGCAAGGGCGAAATGTCTTTAGTTACGGTCGTCAGGATCAAGGTCAAGCGCGACCAGAAGTATTGCAGGAGTTGTTGAAGGGTTGCGATCGCATTGTCCAGGAAATTGATTCGGTGGAGTATGGTTTGACAGATATTCAGGAATATTATGCTAATACTGGTGGGTTGAAATTAGCAGCAGAAAAACAAAGGGGTAAAAAAGTAAGTGCGAGTTTCGTGGAAAGTTTCTCCAAAGATACCACCCCCCGAAAATTAGAAGATTTGTTGCGGATGGAATATCGCACGAAATTATTGAATCCAAAGTGGGCGGAAGCAATGGCAAATCAAGGTAGTGGCGGAGCTTACGAAATTTCCCAACGGATGACAGCGTTGATAGGTTGGGGCGGTACAGCTAATTTTGCTGATAATTGGGTTTATGAGGGTGCTGCCGAGACTTATGCTTTGGATGCAGAGATGGCGCAGAAATTACGGGAGGCAAACCCAGAAGCGTTTCGGAATATTATTGGGCGGATGTTGGAAGCAAGTGGGCGAGGTTTATGGGAAGCTGATGAGGAGAAGTTGGAGAAGTTGCGAGAGTTGTATGAGGTAGCGGATGAGGAAATTGAGGGTGTTAATATTGGCTAGTGTCAGTAGGTTGGGTTTTGCTACGCAACATGAAAAAGCGGCAGCACAACCCAACAAACCAAGATAATAATGTTGATTAAAGGATCGGCAAAAATATGACTCAATCAATACTAAAATCAATAGAAATTATTGGACTAGCGATCGCCATAAGTGGGTTGACAATCGTAGGGATTGTATCGACTTCTCCCCCCTGGGGAAGTTTTGTGCCCTTCACAGGCGTGGAAGCTCTCCCTGGCCTGATGATTATTATCCCTTTACTCTACATGAATTTCAAGAGCACTCGTTTTATAGTCAATAACCGGATAATATCCAAAACGATTAAGTTTTGCTGTCTTCTATTCTTAGCAGTTGGTTGGCTGACAATCGCAAGGTACTGGATTTATAATAGTATTATAAGTAGTCCTGAAGGTAATTTTAATCTTTCTCGGGGAGAGCGCACTGCTATTGTTGAAAAAATCCAAAACGGAACCTTGCACGGTGAAAAGAGATGTACCACCCCATCCCCATACAATTGTACCGAATTTATTCGATTACCTGATTCCTACCGTGATTTAGCTCGTGATGGCCGGGTTAAAGTTACAAGACGAGATGATATTCTTTATATATACTTTCTTTATGATACAACTAATTTTGGCGATATATTACATTACTTAGTATATACGTCTG
>NZ_CEZPJD010000670.1:0-4461 GCF_983059655.1 Okeania sp. | reverse complement strand
GGATAATGAGGGTGGCACGTTGATAGATAGGGATGAGTTGATAGAGCAGTTGAGTCGAGAGATTAAGCAGTTAAAGCAGGTGCAGTTATATCAGGCAAAGGAAGAGGCGGAAAGATTTGTGGATTTGATTAGGGAACGCACGGGGTTGTTGAATGAGCAGGGACAAGATTTTTATGGGTTTGTGCATAAGACTTTTCAAGAATATTTGTGTGCTGAGGAAATTGATTATCAAGCAGATAATGAGGGTGATTTTGAAATTGTTTTGGATAGTATTCGAGAACATTTGCATGACTCACATTGGCGGGAAGTTTTACTATTGCTGATAGCGCAACAGAAGCCGAAAAAGGTGGCAAAGGCGATGCGGGCAATTTTGAATCATGGTAGTGAGTATGAGCAGTGGTTACATCGGGATTTGTTTTTTGCTGGAAATTGTTTGGCAGAAGATCCAAAAGGTTTGCGGAGTGTTGATGGTGAGTTGGTACAGGAAATTTTGGAGAGGTTGGTTGGGTTGGAGGTGAGTGGTAAAGAGCAGGTTGGTGCGGGAATTCATACACAGGTTTACCACAGTTTTCGTAGTTTGTATGAAACTGACTTTGAGGCGCAGGCTCTAGAGATGTTGAAGGAGCGATCTAATTTGATTGATGAGTCGGCATTGCTGGCATATCGAGCGGAACTAGGAGAAAAAGAAGAAGTAATCACTATCCTATTAACAAAGCTTCAGGATAAAGATTCTGTTATACGTCGAAAAGCAGTCTATACTTTACGCTATTCTAGACAACCTTTAGAAACTGTAGTCAACGCCCTGGCAGTAAACCTTGAGCATGAAGATCCCTATTTGCGTCAGACTGTGGCTCATACTTTAGGTTATTGGGGCAAAAATTCCCAAAATGCTTTTAATGTTTTATTAGATTTACTACAAAACGATAATCTAGCTGTACGTTGGGAAGCAGCCTTTGTGATAGAAAGGTTAGGCTCTAAAAGGTTAAGCAATAATATAGATACAGTGCTTGAAACCTTACCACCACAACTACAAGATTGGGTTTTTGCTCTGGTTAAAGGGGATGAGGCTGACTTAGATCACTCAGATGCTATTTCTCACAGTGAGATTAGCATCCTACTAGAGCGACTACAAGATGAAAATCCTATTTTGCGTGGAGGTGCTGCTAATGCTTTAGGAAAGTTGGGCAACAATTCTGAGGTAGTAATCAATGCACTGCTAGAAAGGTTAAAAGATCGAGTTTCTGATGTATGCGGAATGGCAGCAATGGCTTTAGGTAACTTGAGTAATTCTTCGGAAACTGTAGTTAATGCTTTGCTAGAAAAACTTGAGGATGATAATTCATTTGTTCGTTGTGGATCTGCAACTGCTTTAGGCGATTTGGGTAATACTTCCGAAACTATAGTTAATGCTTTACTTGGAAAACTTGAAGATGAAGATTCTTATGTGCGTCAAAGGGGATCTGAAGCCTTGGGCAAATTGGGCAAAAAATCCAATAATATCCTCCCCAGCATCATTCAATGGATTGAACAACATCAAGATTCAGAATATGTCGGTAGAGGTATTGATGTACTGTGGTATTTAGTTGTAGGTGAAGAGAGTTAAGAGAATGAGGCAGTCAGTCAAAATTCAATAGTTAGGCAGTGGGAGCATCTTCCTCCCGTTGTCGCATTCTGCCATACTTCATCTCAATCAGGCAAGACTTACGCATAACCACCATATCTAGTAGGGGCGATTTCCTAACGGAATGCTCCGCAAACGCGAATCGCCCCTACAATCTTATAATGCTGATGTTCAACTATAAATTGATAATTTCTGTGCGATAATTGATTCTATTTTTTATTATAGCATTACGCAAATAGGTTAGGGCAATTATAGACGCTCAAACTTAGTCAGGGATTACTTCTAACTTCTGACTTCTGACTTCTGACTTGCGCGTAGCGCTATATTGGAGATGTCTATTGGAGTTTTTTTTCCACAGCATTTTTTCTGAAAGGCAACTAAGGTGATAATTTACAGAAAAGCTGAAACGACAGAATGCTCATAAGCAAAATTCTGCCTTTTCATTTGCCATATTGCGCAAACAGCTCCCCGCTGAGTTTTGCTATAATATCAAATCCGGTAGCATCGGTGTAATAAGATAGTGAATCAGAATTTCCTACGGAATGCTCCACAAACAGCAATCCTGCAATTCAGAAGGGAAGAAAACTCAGAATTCTTTCCGCTCTGGGTGAAGATGGAATATTTTTTTATACCGAATTAAACGGATTTGATATAAAACTAAGACTTCGGTTTAGAAATTGAACTAACGTGTAATTCTTTCAATTGCTTTTTATCAACTTCAGACGGCGCATTTGTCAACAAACATTTAGCTTGCTGAGTCTTCGGAAATGCAATTACATCTCGAATTGACTCTTCACCAGCTAACAACATCACCAACCGATCTAAACCATAAGCAATACCACCGTGAGGAGGAGTACCATATTCAAACGCTTCCAATAAAAAGCCAAACTTATTATCTGCTTCCTCATCAGATAAACCAATAGCTTCAAATACCTTTTCCTGTACCTCTCGTTGATATATCCGCAGACTACCACCCCCGATTTCATAACCATTAAAAACCAAATCATAAGCCTGCGCTCGTGCAGTTTTCAAGTCACTAATATCATCTGGGTGAGGTGCAGTAAATGGGTGATGTAAAGCTTCCAAACGTTTTTCATCCTCATTCCATTCAAACATAGGAAAATCTGTCACCCACAATAAACTAATTTTATTGCGGTCAATTAATCCCAATTCCTCACCTACCACTAACCGCAAACGGTCTAAAGTTTTATTCACAGTATTTGCATCATCCGCAGCGAATAATAGCAAATGACCTGGTTTTGCATCGGTGCGTCGTAACAATTCCTGTTTTTGTTCGTCGGTGAGGTTATCTTTGATAGCTCCAATAGTATCTATTTTGCCTTTCTCTTTAACACGAATATAAGCTAAACCTTTAGCTCCTGCTTCACTTGCTTCTTTAAATAAATCGCCACCTGGTTTAATTCTCACATTGGAGATAGCATCGTTACCTCCAGGAATAGGCAGCACTTTCACTATGCCACCAGCAGCAACTGCTCCAGAAAATACTTTGAAACCAGAATCTTTCACTAAATCGGAGACATCTACCAACTCTAAGCCAAACCGAACATCTGGTTTATCACTGCCGTAACGATCCATTGCTTCTGCATAAGTCAGGCGAGGAAATGGTAGAGGTAAATCTACACCTTTGACTTTCTCAAAAATATATCCTACTAACTTCTCATTTAATTGGATAATTTCCTCCTGAGACATGAAACTCATTTCCATATCTAACTGAGTAAACTCTGGCTGTCTATCCGCTCGCAAATCTTCATCCCGGAAACAACGGGCAATTTGATAATAACGGTCAAAACCAGAAACCATTAACATTTGTTTGAATAATTGAGGAGACTGAGGTAGAGCAAACCATTCCCCTGCATGAACGCGACTGGGAACCAGATAATCCCGCGCTCCTTCTGGAGTAGAGCGAGTGAGAATGGGGGTTTCGACTTCAATGAAATTTTGCTCGTCTTCCAAAAAACGGCGGATAGCTTTGATAACTTCATGGCGCAGTTGCAAATTTTGGGTCATGCGCTCCCTTCTCAAATCTAAATACCGATATTTGAGTCGCAACTCTTCACGGACAGATTCTGTTTCAGCAGTAGAAACTTGAAATGGTAATTGTTTCCCTAAACCATTCAAAAGTTTAATATCATCCGCATAAATTTCAACTTCGCCAGTAGGAAGTTTGGGGTTGAGAGATTCTTCCGGGCGACGACTGACTCTACCAGTAATTTGCACAACATATTCATTGCGAATATCCCCAGCTATTTGATATGAGTCAGGAGTCCGCTCTGGGTCACTAACAATTTGGACAATACCCGTGCGATCGCGCAAATCTAAAAAAATTACGCCCCCATGATCCCGACGACGGTCTACCCATCCACAGAGGTTTACAGTTTCTTCTATATGATTACTATTTAGTTGGCCGCAATAATGGGTTCGCATAATTATCTAAATTACAAATTTAACTAAAAAATAAATTTTATCATTATCTTACTGGGATGCCCGTAAATCATTAATAATTTTAGGTTAAATTCGGATTTAACAAATAAAGATTGCAATATTTTGTCAGGAAATTGACATAATCAAAGAATAAGTGTGTCATTTCAGTTATCAGTACCTCTGCAATAGGGAGGCTTACAGCAGTTTTGGAGTTGATGAGGTACAAAATTTTAGTACTTTAGGGAGTAGGCAGTAGGGAAAAAAAGATTAATTTTCAAACTGTACATTACTATCCTAAAAAGGCATTGCTGAATTAAGGTATGAAAGTAGGTTTATAGGGAAGAGGGAACAGGGAACAGGGAACAGCGGTGCGACCCCGCGTCGGCGAAAGACGCAAG
>NZ_CEZPJD010000669.1:0-4465 GCF_983059655.1 Okeania sp. | reverse complement strand
ATACTACGAGTTTTAAAGGTAATCATAGCACGGCATCTTAAGTCTGGTTCGTTGTCTCTAAGATAGGTAAAAATCTCGGAGAATAAAGGTAAATAAATTTTCGTGTTTTTTTGAAATTGTATCTCCTTCATTAATGGATAATGGATAATGAAAACTATCTCTAATTATTCATTATTAATTATTAATTATTCATTATTCATTCAGCTATTGTTTTTGGTGCGTGATAAAAGCTTATTAATTTAGCCAGAATTAAATCTTACTACGAAAGTCAGCTACTTTGACCTTAAAGTTTATATTCATTTAAACACTGCCTTTAAGGGGAGAGTATTATTCTGAGAGCTGAGAGCTAATAGCTTTTTGTGCAGCATTCTGTAGGAAATGCTTACTTTCAAAGAAATCGGGTTTCTCAAAAATTTAAGATTATAATTTAGTCATAGAGTTTAGTAGATTCTAAAAAAAATTATTATTATGTCTCAATGTCTCAACCCGGAATGTCTAACTATTAATCCTGATAATTTTCAGTTCTGTCAAAAATGTGGAGATAAACTATTACTTGTAGAACGTTATTGGGCAAAAAGTATTCTCGGACAAGGTGGTTTTGGTCGAACTTTTTTAGCAGTAGATGAGTTTAAACCTTCTAAATCTTTTTGTGTTATTAAACAGTTTCTTCCTCAAGCTCAGGGAACCGATACTGTGGCAAAAGCTGCCGAGTTATTTGCACAGGAAGCGGAAAGGTTGGAGTTGTTAGGAAAGCATTCACAAATTCCCGAACTTTTTGCTTATTTTTCTGTGGATAGTCGTCAATATTTAGTACAGGAATTTATTAAAGGAGAAACCCTGCAACAAGAGTTAGATAATCGTGGGGTTTTTAATGAAAGTCAGATTCGAGAATTGTTAATAGACTTATTATCTGTTTTGCAGTTTGTTCACAGTCATAATGTGATTCATCGGGATATTAAACCAGAGAATATTATTAGGAGAGAGGCTGATAAAAAGTTAGTTTTGGTTGACTTTGGAGCAGCTAAAGTTATGCCTACAACTCAACGGCGGACGGTTACAGGAACGGTTATTGGAACGGCGGAATATTGCGCCCCGGAACAGTCCATGGGAAAGGCAAAGTTTGGGAGCGATCTGTATAGTTTGGGGGTTGTTTGTTTGCATTTATTAACTGGGATGAGTCCGTTTGATTTGTATGATGTAATGGAAATGGAATGGGTATGGCGAGATTGTTTAAATGGAAATTTTGTGAGTGATGAATTGGGGAAAGTTTTAGATATTTTGGTGGAACAAAAACCGAAGGAACGTTATCAGAAGGTTGAAGATGTTTTGGCTGATTTAGGATTAGGTAATTATTCTGTTTCTACTATTCAACAAAAACAAAAACTTCCACATAATTTTGTTTCTAATCAAAAAATTAAAAAATCCCAAAAAATTTCTATTTATCCTACTCAAAAAAATCAAAAACCTCCACATAATTTTGTTTCTAATGATATACCTTTGGTTTCAGCTATAGAAGTAAACTATGAAAATTTGCGTGACTTATTAGCAGCAGGAAAATGGAAAGAAGCAGACCAGGAAACTGAACTTTGTATGTTGAAAGTTGCTAGGCGAGAACTTGAAAGTTGCCTGAAAGAAGAAGACATAAATAATTTTCCTTGTAGAGACCTGCGCACTATTGATCTACTTTGGGTAAAACACAGTAATGGTAAGTTTGGCTTTTCTGTGCAGAAGGAGATTTATCAGAGTTTGGGTGGTACAAGACAGTACAATAGCAAAATATTGGAAGGGTTTGGCGATAATGTTGGATGGCGTCAAGAAGGAAAGAAGACATAAATAATTTTCCTTGTAGAGACCTGCGCACTATTGATCTACTTTGGGTAAAACACAGTAATGGTAAGTTTGGCTTTTCTGTGCAGAAGGAGATTTATCAGAGTTTGGGTGGTACAAGACAGTACAATAGCAAAATATTGGAAGGGTTTGGCGATAATGTTGGATGGCGTCAAGAAGGAAATTGGTTGAGATACGATGACCTGACTTTTAGTCTGGACACACATTACATGGGGCATCTTCCTTCCCATGTAGGGCCTTCGGTGGTCGTGGGCTGGAACCCGGTGGGGCGAGGACTATGGAAGAAGTATATACTAAAAGGCCATTTTAAGCTCTTCTCTCGCGCAGAGACTTGTAGACTTTAACATATAGCCATTTCAGCGGTCTGACAATCAGTTATAAGTTTTTAATAACCTATTTATCGGTCATCAAATACCAGTCCTTCCCCCTTTCTACGACAGAAGTTATTGTCATTGCGAGGCGGTTATAGAAACAACCTCTAGGATTTACCATTAACTTAGCCGAAGCAATCTCCCGTCTGATAGAAAAGACTGCTTCGGAGAGTCTATGGGAGCTTCACATAAAATAATTACTTTTCCTTCCCCCTCACTGAAGACATGATTATTCTCAGAGATTATCATTGCGAGGCAGTTATAGAAACATTCCACTACTGGACGACATCCATCCGTGTATCCGTGGCCAAATCCTTGTCTAGCACTAACTTCAAACTTTTGACTTCTGACTTCGGTATTGTTAACTAATAACTAATAACTGATAACTGATAACTGATAACTGATAACTGAAATGACTCCCTTCTCGCTAGTATAGACAGTGAGATAGAAAACTAGAGACTTAAAAAACTCTTTCATTATCAATTATCAATTATCCATTATCAATTATCCATTATTATCTAGCCAGTTTTCCAAATCTGCTATTGTTGCTAAATCAAAAATTTCTTCACCTAAAATATCTAATTTTTCCAAAGATAATTGCTCTATCTGAGTCTCAACTGCTGGAGGTATTTCTCCAAACTGGCGACGAATTTGGCGTAAGATTTGTTTCACTACTCCAATTCCAATTCCTTCTTCCCGTCCTTCGTTTCTCGCGAAACTAATTTGTCCTTGTTTATCTCTCATCAACTTTTCTTGTTCCTCTACTTCCTCTAATTCTTTATTGTTTAAGTTGGCTCGATTTGCTATCTTTAATGCTGCTTCTATTTCTGATACTTCTTCCAATGATTCTGGTATTACTTCTAAATTTGATGCCGATTTAATAAAGTATATCCATTTATCGCTGAGGGTTTCTAAGGCTGACAATTCTTTTTTAAATTTGGGTAATTCTACAAACATTAATGTTAATTCATCTTCGTAATTAATCGATTCTGTTTCTTCTTTAAATCGGAATTTAGTAATCATTTTATCAATATCCTCAAATAAAACAAAGTCGGCGATGGTTAAAGCTATAAAAGGTTCCAACATCATATAACCTTGCCCTACATCTAATTGATTTCCATAAGCTTTAGCTAAGTTATAAATCACTCGTTTTTTAAAATCTGCTACGTTCAATATTTGCATTTCAATAATGACGGTAGAGCCATTATCTAAAAGTGCTTTTACATCAAAATAAGTATCTTTTATAGTGTTAGTAACTCCAGGGTTATAGGGGTTAATGATTTTGAGAGATTGAATAATATTTTGATTGTTATAGACTATGGCATTGAGAAAGCTAATGAGGATTTTTTGACTGTGAATAGAACCAAAGATTTTTTTAAAGGCAAAGTCAGTTTTGGGGCTGATAAATTTCATAGTTATATATTTTCTAGAACTTGTATAATTTCTTGTAGATTATAGATGATCAGGACTTACGCAAGGACACTATATATAGTTAGGACTTACGCATGAATGCTATTAGTAGTGGACTGTTTCACCTAAAACTGTGCATTAGAATTGTCTGAAGCGTTAGCGGAGCTTTGCGATAGCAAACAACAGTATTTGCGGAGCATTCCGTCAGGAAAGCAATCTCAGACTAGTTTACTATTGCATCATTTAAGATGAAAAAATCCACTACTAGACTCTAATTCCTTTTGTAAATCATTAAATTGTAAATCATTAAAATCGACATTAAAAACATCTAGAGATTATACCAACTTGATAAATGTTAGCTACAGCTAATTTAGCCATTATAATAGATACCAATCCCCCAACCCTCCTTAAAAAGAAAGGGGGCTATTAAAATTTTATGTTGAACTATGAATAGCTTTACTATCGAGCTTGACTCAGTAATTGAAATGACAGACGAACAATTCTTTCAACTCTGTCAAAAAAACCAAGATTTAAGATTTGAAAGAAATGCTAAAGGAGATTTAATTATTATGTCACCTGCTGGTGCAGAAACTGGAAATCGAAATGGTAGATTAACCCAACAATTATTTAACTGGGCAGACAGAAATGAACTTGGTATTCCTTTTGATTCATCAGCAGGTTTTAACCTCCCAAATGGAGATAACCGTTCACCCGATGCTGCGTGGATACCTATAGAAAAATGGAATAATTTAACTCCTGAACAAAGAACAAAATTTTTACCTCTTTGCCCGGATTTTTTAGTCGAATTAATGTCACCTTCCGACAGCTTATCTGAA
>NZ_CEZPJD010000668.1:0-4469 GCF_983059655.1 Okeania sp. | reverse complement strand
CGCGCCAATAAATTATCTAAATCAAAGTTCCATAATATTGCTACTCGGTCTCTACCAACCGCACCGAGCATTTTACCATCTGGACTAAAACTAACATCCATTACCCCTTCTCGAATACCTGCCAAACTTACCAACTCTTCACCATCAAGAGTCCAAATTTTTACCATGCCGTCATCGCTACCACTAGCGATAATTTTGCCATCGGGCGTAAAACTCAGACTATTCACCTGATCTTGATGTCCTCTGAGAGTAGCGATCGCTTGACCTTCAGGAGTTAATAATTTAACTGTATTATCAGAACAAGCTACAGCCAGAATTTTTCCATTTGCACTAAAACTAACCTTCTTCACAACACTACACAACCCTTCAAATTTTCCTAATTCCTCACCTTCTATGGTCCATATTTTCAACACAACCTTGCTCTGCCCCCCAAAACCACCAGCAGCGATCGCCTTCCCGTCTGGTCTAAAAGTCACTGTTCTCAAGTCATCAATACCCCCTGAAATAGTCAATAGTTGTTGACCGCGAATATTCCATAGTTTAATTGTTTTATCTAAACTAGCAGTTGCCAACATTTTACCATCAGGACTATAACTAATACTATAAACCCGGTCCTTATGCCCGGAAAGAGTAGCATTACCCAAACCAGCTAAATTCCAAACTATTCCTATGCCATCAGCACTTGCAGAAGCCACAGTTTGACTATCTGGACTAAAGTTCAAGCTATGAATACCACGTTTATGCCCTTTTAAACTTGCTAACTCCGCTCCATCTCGACTCCAAATTTTTACATTCCGGTCGTAACCCCCGGTAGCGATCATCTCAGCATCTGGGCTAAAACTAATGGCTGTGATATAACTGGTGTGTCCTTTGAGAGTAGGCAATTTCCGTTTTTGAAGATTCCAAAGTTTGATTGTGTTGTCAGCACTAGCAGAAACAAGAGTTAATCGATCGTTGCTCAAACTGAGACTACTAACTAAAGTACCATGACCTTTGAGAGTTGTTATTTCTCGACCATAATGAGTCCAAAGTTTAATTGTTCCATCAGAACTTCCAGAAGCAATAGTTTTGCTATCGGCACTAAAGTTAACGCTGACAACTGGACTTTTATGACCTCTGAGAGTACCTAGTTTTTGACCATTTATACCCCAGACTCTCACCGTATGATCCCAACTGGCAGTAGCAATAGTTTTACCATCTTGGCTGACACTTACGCTCAAAACTCTGTCTTGAAACCCTTTGAGAGTAGCCAATTGTTTGCCTTGAGAGTTCCATAACTTCACCGTTTTGTCTTCACTAGCAGAGGCTAATACTTTACCATAGCTAACACTATAAATTTTATCCTGATGTGCTTGAATAGACTTCAATAATTTACCTTGAAGATTCCATAATTTAATCGTGCCATCTACGCCACCAGAAGCGATCGCTTTTCCATCAGGACTAAAGCTCACACTATTAACTGCTCCCTGATGGCTTTTCATTGTTACTAATATTGTACCATTCTGACTCCAGAGTTTCACAGTACCATCATCACCAGCAGAAGCTAACATTTTACTATTAGGACTAAAGTCAACACTGTAAACAGCGCCTTGATGTCCTTTTAAAGTAGCTAATTCTTCCCCAGAGTTACTCCAGAGTTTGATAGTACCATCATCACTAGCAGAAGCAATTATTTTTCGATCTTTACTCAAGCTGATGCTATTAACAGGTTGTGTATGTTCTGCTATTGTTCTGCGCGTACTCACACCATAAACAGTTTTGTGCAAAGCAATTAAAACTCGCATTCTTACATCTGCTGATACTTCTGAGGTATTGTGTAACTTTGTGCCAGCTTTGATAGCAGTAAGTAAAGCGTCAAAGCGTTGGTTAGCAGTAAACTGATTTTCTGCCGATAAGCTCAAAGCATTAAGTTGGGAATTTAATTTATCTTTTTCTGCCACTTGCCAACTAATCAAGGAAAATCCACTTAACCCACCTAAAATTAAAATTAATCCTATTATACTCCCGACCCGAAAATTGTTTTGAAAACGTTTGCGGTTGATACTTTTTTCGAGAAATTCTTTGGCTAATACAGATACAAAAGCACTATCAGCATCACTTTCTAATAAACTTTCAGCTAAACTTAATTTGCGCCCACTTAGTAGGTATTTGTCTGATTTATCTTTTTTCAACCACCGTTGAGCATCAGCTTCCATACCAGGTTTTTGTTTAATTGCTTCCCGGTTTGACTCCACCCAAAAACTTAACTGAGACCAATTATGAATAATACTATTATGAGCTAATTCTACTACTGTTACTGTTTGATTAGTATTTTGATAGTTTGTGAATTTGGTAGTTATTATTAATCTGGCTTTTGCTAATTTTTTCAGTATCTTACTCACAACTGCTAATGATTGTTGAGGGGTAATTAAATCAGTTTTTAATACTCGTTTACAACTGACTACTGTATCTTCATTTATTTGTACAAGTTTGAGAAATATCTGCTTGGCCACCTGACGTTCTCTAGCATTGAGGGAGTGATAAGTTGCATAAGCTTGTTTTTCTAGACAACCTTTGACACCACCTAAATTAATATATTGATTCAGAGTAAATTGATCGGTGCGACGCTGTCGCCATAGTTCTATTAAAGTATATTGTAATAACGGCAAATTAGCATGACTTTCTGTATCTACAATCATTTGTTCGACTAATTCTGGCTGAATTTCTATGCCTACTTGTTTCGCAGGTTCGGCGATCGCTTGTTGCAGCTCCAGTTGAGTCATCGGCGTTACTGTCACTAAATGAGATTGAATTTGCCTAGCTAACCCAGAATATTCCTGCTCAAAGCATTTACCTAAAAATTCTGCCCCCATAGTAATAATTAACAGAAATTTACTAGCATAAGAATTATCTTGGTAATTTTTGTCTATTGCCCCCATCAAACATTCAAAAAATTGCTGTCTTTCAATTTTATCTAAACACAGGGTAAAAACTTCCTCAAACTGGTCTACTACCATTACTATTCTGGGTGCTTGAGTATTTTGCAACACTTGTCTAAACCCACTAGCACCCTGATTTATTAATTCTTCGATTTCTATGGGCGAATAAATTATACGTTCAATTTGCGCCTTTTTTATCTCTTGCTCTAGGTTTTCATTATGAGAATTTTTGATTTTAGGAGGTAATGTGGCATCGGACTTTCTTTTTTCTGGCGATCGCCTACGGTTTCCTCTTATTTCTTTTGCTGGTGGTGGTGGTGGATCGGGAATAGATGATTTTGGCGGTCGCTTTTTTTGTTTATGCTGCTGAGAATTAGTAGTGTAAAATTGTAATGATTCTTTCTGTGCAGTTGTTGTTTCTTCTGTTGTTGGTGTTAACAATGTCTGTAGTTGATAATCTACAAATGCTGCTGCTAAATTTTTTAAAGGATGTTCTCCTGGTCTAATCATTAATATTGGCCAAGTGTTGCTTCCCGACAATCTTTGCCCTAGTTTAAGTTGATATAATAACCCTGCTTTTACTACACTTGATTTACCAATACCACTGGTTCCGACTACTGCTAAAAAATTCCGAGAACGAACCTTTTCTAAAAGTACATTTGTCAAAGATTTTCGACCATAAAAATATTTAGAATCTTTATCATTAAACTCAAATGCAGCTAGTCCCTTATAAGGGCAAACTCCGGCTGTTAGATCGGAATTTTCTGTAGCCTCTTTTTCCCCTGTTAAAATAATTTCATTACCAGAATTATTAAATACTGGATGTAGAGTAGAAAGATTTAATTTTCGATTTATATAGTCTATTAAATTATAATTTGTTACACAAGTATCTGAATAATTTTCTGGTTCTAATGCTTCTAATAAACAATTTGTGAAAAAGCTATGTTCTGAATTTATTTGTGTTGTAGAATTTTCTATTCCTTGAGAAACAAAAATATAACACCTATCATTATAAGTTGATTCTATCTTACTAAGAGTTGTTTGTAAGAAGTCAATTTTTTTTTCCTGATGGTAACAGTCTAACCATACTATTTGTTGTTTAACAGGAGATTTTTGTAATAGTTGACTTAACCAATGTAGTGAAATTCCCCATTTTCCTTTTTGGGGGTTCGTATCACTGGTTGCTAAAAATCCTTCTTGTACCCCTCCTTGTTCATCTAATAAACTATTTCCAACAAAAAACAATAAAGCAGTTTCAGGAATATTATCTAGAGGATTAAATAATTTAGAAATAGCTTCTTTCAAAGCATTTATTTCACAGTTTTTAGTCTTGGGATGAGGATCTACTTGCCAAGAACCTTCTATGTTAGCCCCTGGAAAGCGCTGCACTTGAAAATTGCCATAGGTTTCTAACAGTTGAGCGATCGCTTCTGCATCTGCTGCTGGTTTAATCAAATTTCGGGGTTGAGCAGAGCTATCTTTCAGCAAAGGATAATGATTGATGCCTACTACTAATGCTTTTCGGTTCATGCACGGTAGCCCATTTTAGTC
>NZ_CEZPJD010000667.1:0-4471 GCF_983059655.1 Okeania sp. | reverse complement strand
GCCATCGTTAAGAACCCAATTTCTTGTCCCAATCGAGGGAAAATACTTTTGCCTTACCCATTTAGCCGACTTATTTGGATGCCTTCTACTTGCCCATCTCCACAGTCTTTTCCATAAGAGGCTATCTATTTTACTGAATACCTCTTTACTAACTTGAGTGGAGTAGTATTTAGCCCATCCTATAATTACCGGATTTAGCTTAGTTATTAAGACTTGAATAGGAGCGGTTTTGTATTTATCACATATAACCGCCAGTTCCCGGTAGTGGGTTTTTATACTCTTTGGAGATGGTTTAATCAGCGTTTTAAATCCTTGTTTGGTTGACTTGGCCTCATATTGTCTAACATTAAATCCTAGAAAGTCGAATCCAGGTTTGTTACCTTCATACTCTTCCAAGGTGTGGACAATTTTGGTCTTTTCTGGTTTTAGTTCTAATCCTACCTGGTTTAACCATTCCTGTATCACGGCTTTAGCCTTTAACACTACTTTAATGTCTTCGTGTAGGATGACAAAGTCATCAGCATAGCGTATTAGGTTGAGACTGTATCTTCTGTCTCTTTTTCCCATTATCTTCCCACTTGGATATCTAAACGGAAGTTTTTCGGCAAATTCCATTAGCCTTTCTTCCATACCGTGCAGGGCGATGTTTGCTAGTAAGGGACTAATTACCCCTCCCTGTGGTGTACCTTCCACAGATTTTAGGAATTGATTATTGTCAAACACTCCAGACTTTAACCATTGTTTAATTAATCGTCTGTAAGGAGATTTCCCAATTTTTCCTAGTAGCTTATCATGGTTAATTTGGTCAAAGCACTTGGATATATCAGCATCTAGCACATATTTTGGCTTTAGGTGGATGCTGGCATAAATAGCTCCAATAGCATCATGTGTCGACCCCCGGAAAAGACCATAGCTATTAGGCTCAAAGCGTGCCTCCCATTCTGGTTCCATACCTAACTTAACCAGAGCTTGTAATGCACGGTCGTACATTGTGGGGATTCCGAGAGGTCTCTTTTCATCCTTCCCTGGTTTTGGTATATATACTCTGCGGGTGGGACTTGCTTTAAGGTGGCGTGATGCGAGTAGGTTCACCAAGTTTAGTCTCTGCATAGGAGGTAGATTTTTAATACCATCTACCCCGGCAGTTTTCTTGCCCTGGTTATCTTGAGTCACGCGCCTAACAGCTAGCAACCTTGCATAATAACTTTTGGTCAGAAGTTTTTGGTATTTGCGCATCTTGCGGATTTCGCCACGGCTGGATGCTTTGTAAATTAACTTTTGCAGCTTAAATACATTCTTCTCAACCCGTTTCCAATTTATATCTTTCCATTTGAGATTAGGATTGATACTGATTTGGGACGGTATATCGTCTGTATTCCATGCCACGCTTAAAAATGGTTTAGGATTTCCTAGTTTTCTTTTTAGTGTTTTAGCCTTATTCATTGCTAATCGTTACCTTACATTACATTCAAAAGTGGGTACGTCTGCATAGTTATGCTTTTTACCCAATCCTACTCTCCCTTTGACCTGCAACATGAGTGCAGATTGACCTTGAATGGCTTCCTAAGTTCTCGACCTATATTCTTAGGTGTCAAAGAGAGGTTTCCTCGTTCCCTTATTCCTTTATTGCGACTGATTTAGTGGGGTAAAATCTCCCGGAGGGTTCGGTATGGTTGCTGATATAAACGTCAGTAATATTTATATCCATAGACCCTCTGGCTTTCGCCCTACATCCCATAGCTACCTTTGGGATGGTTTGACTTCACGAGAGTTTCATTACCTTTCTGTTCGTCCACTTGTCAGCCTTTGCTTGCGGTATCGTTCCTGGTAACTGGTATTGTCCCGCTTTTAAACCAGCTTCGGAGATTGATGTTCAGTCTCTACTCCGTGGTCTATGCTTTCAACCCAACAACAGGGCGGATGGAATTTCACCACCAAGGTAATAAGAGTTATTCACAAGTCGAGGGTGTCCTCATGTATTGACTTGGAACGGCCATTTATACCCAGTTTCCTGGTTTAGTGGCCAACGAGTCGCACACTGACACTATCAGTAGCTCCTTCCTCACTCAAACCAGTACCTCGGCAGCCAATCACAATTAAGTCAGCATTAATCTCATCAGCCACATCACAGATAGTAAAAGCCGGATGGCCTTCTCTTTGCATAGTTTCAGCTTCAATACCCTGCTGGGCAAATAGAGCCTTAGCTTCCTCTAAAAGTTTGATAACTGTTTGCTCAGAAGTCATTTCTGGGTGGAAAGCTTCCTGGCCTTCTGAAACTACTTCTCGCACTGAAATTACTACCAAGCGAGCTTGATATGTCTTGACAATGTTAATCACTTTCTCCGCAGCTTCGCGAGCTTCTCGGCTACGGTCTACAGGAAATAGAACTGTTTTAAACATAGAAGTATATTTGGGGCACGGACTCCGATAAAATGTTTACCGTGAACGAATTGGTGTAATCTAATTTATCCATTCATGGGCCATACCCCATTAATGGACATTGATAAAACAAATACTTAGGAGATTAATCCTGTGACAAAAAAAACTGTAGCAAATTTATCGGCATCTGACTTATCTGGCAAAAAGGTACTCATGCGGGCGGACTTTAATGTGCCTGTTGATAATGGTAGTATTACTGATGATACTAGGATTCGGGCAGCTCTTCCCACAATTCAAGATTTAATTGGCAAAGGTGCAAAAGTTATCTTGACTAGCCATTTTGGACGTCCCAAGGGAAAAGTAAATGAGGATATGCGTCTGACTCTTGTGGGAGAAAGACTCTCTGAAGTATTGGGTAAGGCAGTTAAAAAGTGTGACGACTGTATTGGTGAGGAAGTAGCTTCTGCTGTAGCAGCGATGCAAGATGGTGATGTAGTTTTGCTGGAGAATGTTCGCTTCTACGCTGGAGAGGAAAAAAATGACCCAGAGTTTGCCAAGCAACTTGCTTCTGTGGCGGATGTATATGTGAATGATGCTTTTGGAACTGCTCACCGTGCCCATGCTTCTACTGAGGGCGTGACTAAATATTTGAGTCCTTCTGTGGGTGGTTATTTAATTGAAAAGGAATTAAAATTCCTCCAAGGTGCAATTGACAGTCCTCAAAAACCTTTGGCTGCAATTATTGGTGGTTCTAAGGTTTCTAGTAAAATTGGTGTGATTGATGCTTTGTTGGATAAGTGCGATAAGCTGCTGTTGGGTGGTGGTATGATTTTCACTTTCTACAAAGCTCGTGGTTTAAGTGTGGGTAAGTCTTTAGTTGAAGACGATAAGTTGGAATTGGCTAAGTCTCTGGAAGCTAAGGCAAAAGAGAAAGGCGTGCAGATGTTATTACCTACTGATGTAGTTGTAGCTGATAAGTTTGACCCAGAAGCTAATACTCAAACTGTTAGTGTTGAAGCTATTCCTGATGGTTGGATGGGTTTGGATATTGGTCCTGACTCTGCGAAGGTGTTCCAAGATGCTTTGGGTGATTGCAAAACTGTGATTTGGAACGGTCCCATGGGTGTGTTTGAAATGGAGAAATTTGCTAAGGGGACTGAAGCGATCGCTCGGACTCTTGCGGATAAGCAGGATGCTATTACTATTATTGGTGGTGGAGACTCTGTTGCTGCTGTAGAACAGTTGAATTTGGGTGAGAAAATGAGTCATATTTCTACTGGTGGTGGTGCTAGTTTGGAATTGTTGGAAGGTAAGGAATTACCTGGTATTGTTGCTTTAGATGAAGCATAAATTGCTTTAAACGAACCACAGTAGGGATGTTTCATGGAATGTCCCTACAATATTTTGCTTGTGAAGATAGCGCTGTAATATCCTCACACTTCCCATAATAGATATATCCTGTTTTTTCCTGAATTATGATAACTGATAACTGATAACTGATAACTGATAACTGAATTTATCCTTCTCCTTGACAGACGAAACCTGCCCAATAATAAGGATGATTAAAGGGTTTTTCGCCTCCTATCAATTTTTGAGCTTCTTCTACTAAATCATAAACTTTCTGACAGTTATCAGCTATTTTCTGCTTTTCTTCATATTCTGTGTTTCCTGGAGTTTCTGGAGTTTCTTCTGTATTTCCTAGAGTTTCTGGAGTTTCTGGAGTTTCTGGCGAGCAAGATGCTCGCACTGGATGATTTCCGGCAAACTCTTCTTCTTTGACTGGCGAGGAAGATGTTTGCATTGTATAATGATTTCCTTCAAACTCTTCTAATACCACTTCTGGATTTTCTTCTTTGACTGGCGAGCAAGATGCTCGCACTGTATAATGATTTCCTTCAAACTCTTCTAATACTGGTTCTGGATTTTTTTCTTTGACTGGCGAGGAAGATGTTTGCATTGTATAATGATTTCCTTCAAACTCTTCTAATACTGGTTCTGGATTTTTTTCTTTGACTGGCGAGCAAGATGTTTGCATTGGATGATTTCCTTCAAACTCTTCTAATACCGCTTCTGGATTTTCTTCTTTGACTGG
>NZ_CEZPJD010000666.1:0-4486 GCF_983059655.1 Okeania sp. | reverse complement strand
GATAATTGATAATTGATAATGGATAATTGATAATGGATAATTGATAATTAGGGCTTGCTGATTAAATATCAAAGCATTAACTGATCGGTTTGAATAATTTTAGGTGGGGAAGCTTTGAACCTAAATTATTTATTTATTAATTATTAATTATTCGGTAAGCATTCAATATTCAGCATTCAGTTATTAACTCTTGATAAACATTTACTATTTTCCGCCACAGAATTGCATGAATTGAACTCAAACTCGTCGCTCTTGTTGTTCATTACCTGATGAAAAAAGTAATTATTAATTATTAATTATTAATTATTAATTATTATTCATCTTCTGGTTTTAGAGATCGTACAGTTTCTTGAACTGACCCTATAACAAATCCCATAATTGCACCTATTGTGGCATAAGTACGAGGTGCTTTTGCACTACTATAACCTTTATCTACTTTCGTAAAATTACAACATTGATAACGACTTTTACTCATCTCGGCAGCAGCTAATCCAATTACTGAACCTATCAAAGCCATCATCAAACCAGAAAATATTACTAACTTTAAATTAATTGTTTTTTCTTCCATTACTAATGAACCTCTATAATTGAAATTAAAATTGTTGATATATTATATAGTGTTTTTATTTGAGATATAAATCTAGATGGAATTTATGTCTTTTTTTATAAGAAAAAAAGTGCTGAATTTATATAATGTTTGGTTAAATGGTTATAAATAACTTTTATTAGTAGTCAGGAGTTAGGAGGGAAGAAAGGAGAAATGCATAAGAAATATTAGAGATGTCTATTGATAATTTCAATATTTCTTTGGTACTGTCAGTCCTTAAATTTTATTATAACTGATTATCCATTAGCATAGCTACCCCGGAGGAGGAACATGATATTAGTACCTTATATCCTTGTGTTTGCTACTATTTAATACTGTTTTTCCTCCTTTACTATTCTTTAAAACCTCCAGACCTTGTTCATAATACTTGGTCTCAAAATTTCAGATATAGCGCTATGCATTAAGATTAGGACATTTCTAAACCCTTTTAGCGGAGCTTTTCCGCAGGAAAAACCCCTTAACAGTTTACTATTCCCTATTCCCTATTCCCTAGTGCTATAAAAGTTTTATATCTTTTTTCTAGCATGATTTCGACTATTTTCAAATATTAAAAATCAAAAAATCATCAAAATTCAATCAATGTTACAGGCATTAAGGCGAGCTAAAAAGTATACTGCTAGTTTAGCTCCATAAGGAGAATCCCACCAAGCAACAGGAAAACAACCTTTAGGTGCTTCTAGACTAAAATTCAGTTTTTCATAAGGTACTGATTTATTATTTGATAATAATCCAAGTTTTTCACAGGTCATATTTAAAACTTTCATATCTATTTGAGAAATATCATAAGTTCCTCCCATACTTTCATAAATTTTTTTTTGTATACTAAAGCCAAAATGACCTTGACTATAATTAGTCCAAAGCTGGTCAATTAAATTTATTACACTACATGGAAATTTGATAACATCATCGGGAGTCAGTTTTTCTTTGTCAGTTTGACCAGATATTTCTAACATAACTTTTGCTGTTTCTTGGTCTGCTTCTTTCCATTTTCCCGCAGATAGTAAATCTCTCAATTTGCCATAGCGGTAAATATCAGAAATTAACATTAGTGCTCGGTCTAATTTTTCTTCTAATTGAGCTACTCTTTCTGATAACTCTAACTCCCTGGAATTCTGTTGTGATGATAAATATTCATCAGAAGAAGTAGTAGATTTATCGTTCTCTTTATACTCTATTTCGTTAGACATAATTACTCTCAAATTACATATTTTTAGAATTGATTCTGCTCTAAAATTGATTTACTAATTACTTCACTAATAACTAGATTACCTTCAGGACTTAAATGAATATGGTCTCGATATAAACTATCTGATTCTGAGACAGATTTAAAGATAGGTAGTAAATCTAGATATAAAATATTCTCTGCCTCAGTAAATTCTGCTAAACGTTTACGAGTTTTAATTTCATAATCACGAGGTCCAGGTTCGCCCACTTCCCGTAGTAAAGGAGTCATTGCTAGAATAAATCCAGCATTGTTTTGATTGGCCAATTCAGAAATTTTTTTAATTGCTACTAAATTAAAACCAACCCGGTCGCCTTCTTCTTTAATTTCAGGAACTTTTGGAGCTTTGAAAAAATAACGATTTATCAATTCCGCAATAGCTGAAGGAGGTTTTTTATTTGGATAATTACGGTCTACTCCTACTACTAATGAACTAGGTGCTTTGGCAAATAAATCATCGGTATTAATTAGTAATATTACTATTTGAGAATTAAACAAACCAAACTTTTCTAGATAAGCCAATTCATTTCTCGGACCCCAAGAATTAGCTGAGGCATTAAGAACTTCAACTATTTTATCTTTACCTAATTTTTTACTGACAGAATTCTCTATAATTGCGGAAACTGTGTCATTTTGGTCAGTCCACCAATTACCATTAGCCACAGAGTCTCCTACTAGAAATATTCTCAATGTATTATTTTCTTTTGACTCTTCTATTGGTTTTGACCGCATAGAATACTGATTGATTTTTATGCGATTTCCAAAGCGATTAACATTTTGATTTGGTGTTAAGAGATAACCAATTTGATTATCTCCAATATAGGTTAGAGGATTACCAAAACCAACTATAACTCGGAGCCCTATTTCCAATATCCCCAATAACCCAAGTATAAGTGCTAAAATTATAAGTAGAATTTTCACGAATCTAAATTAAATTAATTAATCAATTTGATTTTAAATTATTTAGGGCTTGCTAATTAATTCCCATTTCTCTTGGCTACTGGCTACTGACTACTGCGAAGTAACCTTAAACACGGAAGAGGTGAGTTTATTGGACACGACGGTCTCCGAAATCAAGGAATTTGGGAAAACGACAGGCTAGTTCGTGAAGACTGATGTAGCTTATGATTTTCTAAGTTATGAAATTCCTAGATGTGACGAAATTTCTCAGTTAAAGGTGAATAGTAAATCTTAGGGAATATTCTTTTTGTGAAGCACCCAAAAAGAATAAACTTTAGAAGTGGGTTTTGTTTTGCTTAGTTTGAGGTTTGAATTTTTTTGTGGCCAAGCTTGATTGACATTTATCAAAATAATTGGGTAGCGCAACCCCGCCTTTTAAGGCCAAATACTTTTGGAGCTGGTTTCAAATCCCATACTTCCCCTCCTGGCTCCACTCCTGGGAAGGTAGTGGTGGGTTAACTTTTGACTTCTGACTTCCGACTTCTGACTTTTGAATAATGGGGGTGGTGGGACTTGAACCCACACGACTGTTAAGGTCAACGGATTTTAAGTCCGTAGCGTCTACCATTCCGCCACACCCCCGTTTTTATGTCGAGTGTTGAACTCACTGCATTTGCAGAAAAAGCTCATTCCTTTATTTAATCACAATGTTTCAATTTTTGGCAAGTCTTTTTGAAAAAAAAATTGAGTCCTACCAAAATATGCAATAATTTAGAGAGTTGATGGGAATATAGCCATTCAACCAATAATATATTAAACAGAATACGATTAACTATTGCAATTTCCAAATAAATATTGTTTATGAACTTAGAACTAGACGCGAATCTGGTAATCCTAATTATTTATGCAGTCCTTGCAGGAACTTACCTTTTGGTAATGCCAGCCATAGTCTATGCTTACTTGAATATCCGTTGGTATGTTGCTAGTTCCTTTGAACGAGGCTTTATGTATTTCTTGATGTTCTTCTTCTTCCCTGGTATGTTAGTTTTGTCCCCATTTTTAAACTTTCGCCCCAGACGGCGACAAATTGAAGGTTAATGCGACGAATTGAGGCCATTGGAATAAGTGTAGGTATTTTTGCTGCTGGTGGTATCCTTTACTTTATATTTCAGGTAGTAGGAGTCAATGGTATAGAGGCTGGTATCTGGACACAAGCTGTATTAGTTGGTGGCTTAGTTGGCTGGCTACTGACCTATTTGTTTCGGGTTACTAATAGTAATATGACCTACAACCAACAGTTAAAAGATTATGAGGATGCAGTACTCCAAAAGCGTCTGGAAGAAATGACTCCAGAGGAGTTGGCTCAGTTGCAGGCAGAAGTTGAACAAGAAAAGGCAGCCAAGAATAAGCAGTAATAATCAGGGCTGTTTCATTCTCGATAGACACGGGGACGCGGAGACACGGAGACACGGAGATAGAGGCTTTTAATTTATGATTAAAAGTGGACTTTTCGCCCAAAGAAGTAGAACTACCCATAACTTTCTCCCCATCAGGCTTTGAGAGAAACGCCAAGATTTAGAATGAAATAGCCCTGAAGAATAATTCAAGAAGGCAGAAGACAGAAGGCAGAAGGGAAAATTGCTCATGAATAGTAAACGACTGACCATTTCGTGTGTTATAAGCCCAAGCCTGACTGTGGGGTATTAAACTCGCAACAGATTAATGCAGTCAGAAGTAAGAAGTAAGAAGTAAGAAGT
>NZ_CEZPJD010000665.1:0-4491 GCF_983059655.1 Okeania sp. | reverse complement strand
TAAGTCATGGGTTGGAATTGCCAAATGAAAAATACTATCTGTCCTCTTATTTAGTGTCATTGAATTTAATTATCTATTAAATTAAACATTGACTTATTCTGACTGCTCTTGTGAAAAGTTTCCAGCGTGTCACTTCGCAAACCCAGTCTCAAAGTTTCTAAAGAAATGACATCATCCACTGCAATATTTCCCAAGTTTACTAAATGTCCGAACTTTTTAATTGACCAGACTTGCTGTGCTTTTTTTGGTGTTTCAAAGATCAGATCGTTGAAGTCTATTTGAGTCAGTATTTCTTCTATCAGTCCAAAGCGAACTTCTCCATTATTGCGATATATTCCTGCTGTACCACTTTCACGAGCTTCAGCGATGACTTTCCAGGAGCCAGCTGCAAGTTCAGCTTGAATATTTTTGATTCAAATATAAGGCGCAAGTACTTGTTCTGGATCTTTACTCCCCACTTCGGATAAAACAACAAAATCTCTAGCTAAGGCTTCAATATAGCGACATTTTTCATCAAGAGGAAGGTTAATTGAACCTGTTGAGACTTCAACGTAATTCAAATTTAATTTTTGAAGATATTTCCGAAACTCATCAAATTTATTCTGAAGTACCGCCACCTCAAATAATGTTCCACCAAAGCACAGCTTAATGCCGAAACTTTGATATAAGCTAATTTTTTCTGACAGATTTTGAGTCAAATAACCGGTTCCCCATCCTAGTTTTATCACATCAATAAAGTTAGCAGCCGTTTCTAGCAAATCCTGTGCCTGTCGTAAACCAATTCCACGATCAATTACATGAGTAATTCCCGTATTTCTAGGCTTACTTGTGCGCTCAGGCAATTCTAGAAAATTCGGCATATTGACAGGAGGCTTTTCTTGATTTATTCTAGTCATAAAAGTCATAACAGCACATTAATATCCAAAACAATGCTACTAGAGAACCTGCTTTTCTGTCTGATTATTTTTATTGCTGGACTGGTGCGAGGTATTTCTGGATTTGCACTTGGATTATTGGGAACATCTCTGTTGATCAATCTAATAGACTTCCACACTGCGATAGCGCTGATAGCTTTGTTACAGCCAATTGCTACTTCTATTCTATTTTTCTACTATAGAAAAAGCTGTAATTTTCAAGAAGTGATTCCAATTGCAATTTGTTCTTTTATAGCAGTACCTTTTGGAGTTATAACATCCGATCGTATCGAAAGTCAAGTTGTTTTAGATTCCTTAGGTTTGATCATCATTTTCTATGTTGCATACTGCTGGTTTACGCCTCGCTTGCCAGAGGTCAAAGCTTGAGGGTGGGGTTATTTTGCAGGTCTGACCTCGGGTTTCTTCTCAGGCGCTTATAATTCTTGTGGTCCGCCACTAATTATGTACGCTAATTCTTGTAGATGGAATCCTGAAGAATTTAAAAGCAACATTCAAGGTGTCCGAATTTGTAGCATGGTTTTGGCTGTTGTTGTTCATGGGTTGAATCACGATTTGACTTCGGAAGTTTGGAAGTTATTTCTTTTCGGAGTTCCCAGTGTTTGTTTAGGAATTGGTGCGGGGATTATTTTATCAAAGTATCTGAATCCTGTTATTTTTCAAAAAATTGTTCTTATTTTGTTGCTCCTTACAGGAGTTAAACTGTTCTTTTGATAAGATTAAAGTAGTGACATTATATTATTATGGGCGTTAGTGAATAAAAGTATAATTTTATAGTCATCAGGAGTCATAATTCAGGATTCAGGAGCTAAAAAGGTTCTTTTTCCGTACCTTAAAGAGGGAAAATAGGTCTGAAATACACATTATAAATTTAGAAATTTAATACTTAAAATTAGCAACGTCCAAATATTATTCTGTTTAAATAGATATATCCAAAAATAAAAAATAAAATCAGTTATCGTACATAAATCATCAGTTATTTCCCCCTATTCCCTATTCCCTATTCCCTCTTTTCTGGAGACGTCTAATAGCTAAATATAAAACTGTACAAATATCAAAATTGGCCAGCTTATTTTCCCTTGAGTTGAGTGTGTGAAATTTTTCGATAGAGTACCCTATAGAAAAACATAGAAAAACTTTGCTAGAGGTATTACTGGCTAACTATCCATGAGAAGCACTAAAGATCCAGCCCCAAATATTCATAGAATTTTGAATAAAAAATCAATAAATATTATCCAGACAGATTTGCGAATTGGTAATTTATTTGGTATCCCTTTATTTTTGGATTCTTCATGGTTCGTCATTTTACTGTGGATAATATATATTAATAGGCAAGACTATCAAGAGTGGGGATTGTTTTTAGGTTTTGGAGCTGGATTAGTAATTGCTGTACTAATGTTTTGTTCTGTATTATTACATGAATTAGCTCATAGTTTAGTTGCTATATCTCAAGGAATTAAAGTTAATTCTATCAGGTTATTTTTATTTGGTAGAATTTCTGGAATAGATCGAGAATATCGAACTCCTGGAGAAGCTTTTCAAGTGGCGATCGCTGGACCTTTAGTGAGTTTAGTTTTGTTTTTTTTATTGGGTTTAACTAGCCTTTTTTTTTCCACATCAAGCTTGGTTGGTGAACTAATAAATCGGGTAGCAGAAATTAATTTAATTTTAGCTATTTTTAATCTGATGCCTGGTTTACCTTTAGATGGCGGGCAAGTATTAAAAGCTGCTATTTGGAAAATAACTGGTAGTCGTTTTGTTGGGGTAAGATGGGCAGCTAAAAGTGGTCAAGTTTTAGGATGGTTAGGAATTATTTTTGGGTTGATTTTAGTTTTAGTAACTCAGAATTATGGTGGTTTTTTGGTGGCTTTAATTGGTTGGTTTGCTATGCGTAATGCCAAATTTTCTCATCGGATAATTGATTTACAAGAAGTGTTAATTAAAATTAAATCTGTAGAAGCAATGACGCGAGATTTTCGTGTGGTAGATGCAAATTTGACTTTGAGTCAATTCTCAGACAAATATTTTTTGAAAAGTTCTAAATTTTCTATTTATTTTGCTGCTAGTGAGGGTCGTTATCTTGGTTTAGTTTCTTCTGATGCTATTGATTTTATTGAAAGGAGTTATTGGGATACTCAAACCTTAAGGATGATTATATGTCCGCTAAACCAAATAGTTACTGTGTCGGAGAAAGCTAGTTTAGTAGAAGTTATTTACAGTATGGAATTTCATCAGCAAAAACATATAACTGT
The DNA here is from genome assembly GCF_983059655.1 of Okeania sp. Taxonomy (NCBI): domain Bacteria; kingdom Bacillati; phylum Cyanobacteriota; class Cyanophyceae; order Oscillatoriales; family Microcoleaceae; genus Okeania; species Okeania sp. The sequence continues at coordinate 1,307 of NZ_CEZPJD010000665.1, read as the reverse complement.
TCTTTCGCCCGCAGGAGCAGTGGCAGGTATCATAGACCGGGGTGATATTGTTCGAGCAATAAATAAATATTTAAAATTGAAGATTTCAGAAGCAGAAATTAAGCGTATTAAAACAGAAAGTTGTTATCCTCCAGGAATGAAATTAGAAGCGATCGCTAAGGCTACTTATTTATCAAATTTAAAGTAGAAGAAGGAAGAAGTAAGAAGGAAGAAGTAAGAAGGAAGAAGGAAGAGGGAAGAAGGAAGAGGGAAGAAGAAAAAATGTAAGCATTCAGCTATTAGCAGTCAGCACTTCAGCAACAAGAGTGTTTTTTTTAAATACAGTGTTTAAATTAAAATAGACTTTAAGGGCAAGGGAGGCAACTTTTTTAGTAAAACAATTAAATATTGCTTTTCTCCTAAACTAAAAGCAATAGCTGATAGCTGATGGCTGAATGCTTACGAAAAAAGTAAGGAAAAATCTAGTTTTTTCTGAAGTTTTGAACTGTTGAGAATAAGGAATAAGGAATAAGGAATAAGGAAGAAGAAAAAAGTAAGGAAAAATATGGTTTTTTCTGAGTTTTAAATTGTTGATATTTACCAAATAATTAAGGTTTAAAGCCTCTCCTTTAAAGGGGAAACAATAAAAAAAATCCTTTGAGTCAATCCTCTTCTTTTCAAGGAGAGGTAATTGTTAATTATTAATTATTAATTATTAATTATTGAAGCGTCCTTTGCCTCGACTGCTATATACAGCAGATTTGGTGGTATATGAAGTACAGAAATTAACAATTAAATATTTGTAGTGCGGGCATCTTGCCCGCGACTGGTGTACCTCACGCTTAGTGGAATCTGCTGTAATTTCTATCTATAATCATCTGTTTGAAAAATAAATTATATTATTCCAATTATATTATCCCAAAAATTTCAGCCCTCACTAAAAACTGGTGTTTAAGCCATTTATTCTTACTTATAAATTTTGAATTTTAAGTTCTAACTTTTGATTTTTGACTTTTGACTTTTGAATTTTAAGTTCTAACTTTTGACTTTTGACTTTTGATTTTTGACTTTTGAATTCTAATTACGTAAGCATTCAGCGGTCAGCTATCAGCTATCAGCTATTGCTTTTAATGAGTGATAAAAGCTTTATTAATTGAGAAACGAAAAATCTTACTACAAAAGTCAGCTCCAAAGTCTGTATTGATTTCAACCCCGTCCTTAAGCACAAAGTCTTATTGCTGATAGCTGACGGCTAATAGCTGAATGCTTACCTAATTACTTTTTTCCTAACAACCAATAGGTGAGCATTTTACCTCTACCTTTAACTG
>NZ_CEZPJD010000664.1:0-4500 GCF_983059655.1 Okeania sp. | reverse complement strand
TTGGTACTTGTATGGTTTCCTCTGAAGGTGCTTGTGCTGCCTATTATAAATATGGAAGGTTGTTTAAGAAGGAAGAGGAAAGAAGGAAGAAGGAAGAAGGAAGAGGGAAGAAGGAAGAAGATAAAGTATTTAGTTTTAATATGAAATAAGGATAAGAAGGAAGAAGGAAGAGGGAAGAAGGAAGAAGGAAGAAGGAAGAAGGAAGAAGGAAGAAGATAAAGTATTTAATTTTAATATTAAATAGACATCTCCAATAATCAAAAATAAAATCAACGCACATAAATTATCAATTATTTCCCTGTACGGACGTTGCATACAACTTCCCTACTCCCTCTTTTCGAGGAAATGTCTAATAGACATCTCCGACAATAAAAAATTAAATCAATTATCGCACATAAATTATCAATTCTTTTCCTCTACTGCCTACAGCAAAGCTGCCTACTGCCTCTTTTCCGGAGATGTCTAATAGATTCAATAATTGTTTTATATATATTAGTAAAATAGGAGGAAAAAACCATGCCATTTATAACTATTCAAATTGCTGATGGTCATTCCGTTGAATTAAAACGCAAACTAGCAAAAGCTGTCACTGATACTGTTGTTTCTACTTTAGGAACAAAACCAGAATGGGTGACAGTTCATATCGACGAATTTAGTCGAGAAAATTGGGCGATCGGCGGTCAACTTCATATTGATAAACATCCCGGTCGTCATGCAGAAAAAGTAGAAAACAATAGTTAACTTGTCTGGAAAAAGTTGACGGTTAATCTAAAAAAGTCAGCAATTAATTCTTTTAAAATTACTGTATAAAAATTATGCTGAATCAAGAAATAGTAATCAGAGAAGCAGTTCCCAGTGACATAAAAATAATTATGGAATTGCTGTATCTAAAAGCAAAATTTGACGGCTGCCCCGAATCTCTTAAAGCAACAACTGAACAACTAAATAACGATTTATTCGGCACAACTCCCCTTACTTCTATTTTATTAGCAGAAGTAGGGGGTAAAACTGTAGGTTTCGCTAGTTATCATCGAATTTATTCAACATTTTTAGCTAAACCTGGAATTTGGCTAGATGATTTATATTTAAAAGCAGAATACCGAGGTCAAAAAATTGGTAAAGCTTTAATGACTCGTTTGTATCAAATAGCTGAAGAAACAGGTTGCGGTAGAATTGATTGGACGGTGGATATTAACAACGATAATGGTATTAAGTTTTACGAAAAAATGGGAGCCAAAATAATAGAAAAGGTGAGATTATGTCGCCTAGAAATTCAATAATTAATAAGTAATTGAGTAATTTAGATTTGGTAGAAGGAAGTGTTAGCGGAGCTTCCCGGAGGGAAACTCAACATCCAAATATACAAATACAAATTATGCTCGAAGAATACTTCTATTTTTATTTAATTTAATATAAGTCTATGACAAACCAAGAAGATGTTTCTAAAATTACGCCAAGCTCAAATTATTCAGCTCAAATCAAGCAATTTGAGGATGGGTTGCTCGAATTTATGAACAAATATGGTTTACCTACAGATTCTGTATTAGTAACAGTAAGTGAAAGATTTAAAGTTTTTAAGAATATAGAAGATGTTGTTGAAAAAATAGAAGATAGTCAAAAAAAACGTTCTTTTTATATCTCAAAATTTATTGCCGCTTCAGCAGCAGGATTGTTTGATGCTGCTTTAAATTACCTCTGGGATGAAACAATTTATGAACTACGAATCAGAGTTTCACAATATGACTTAGATTACTTTTTTGATACTGCTGTTGGTGCTAGTTCTGAGCGACGTAAGAAGTTAAAAGATAAAGATGATTTAGTTAAGATAAATGATAGTGAATTAATCAAAGCTGGTAATGAAATTGGATTAATATCAGACTTAGGTTTTCAACACCTTGATTATGTAAGATATATGCGTAACTGGGCAAGTGCTGCCCATCCTAATCATAATCAAATTACAGGTTTACAGCTTATAAGTATGCTAGAAACTTGTATTATTGAAGTAATTACTCTCCCTTTGTCAAATGTAGTAGTTGAGATTAAAAAGCTTCTTAGAAATATTAAGACTAACCAAATATCTGAGAAAGATGCTAAACAAATAGCCTCTTTCTGTGTAGACTTACCAGTGGAGAAAATAAATACTTTAACTGCTGGTTTATTTGGTATTTATACTCAACTTAATACCACAAATCAAACTCGTCAAAATGTCAGATTTCTAATTCCTTTTTTATGGGATAGATTAAATGAGGATACACGCTATCAATTTGGTACAAAGTATGCAAGGTTTGTAGCAAATAATGACCAACTTCAAGCAAATTTAGCTCGTGAGTTTCTCGAAACAGTTTCAGGACAATCTTATATACCAGATAATATTCGTTCAGCTGAAATACAGACATCTATTGAAAACTTACTGACAGTTCATAGAGAAATAAATAACTTCTACAATGAGCCTCCATTTGCTCGACAACTCCAAAGACTTGTTGGCGATATGGGTAAGATTCCACCTCAAGTAAACCGTGAATATGTTTATTGTTTAGTAGAAGCATTCTTAACCAATGGAAATGGTGTTGCTTGGGATGCTGAAGATATATACATAGTTATGCTAGAAAAATTCGATTCTGAACAAGCACTTATAGCAATACTTTCTTTCAATGACTCAAACATTTCTGCTAGTTTACAACATAAATTATGTCAACAAAAGTTTAGAGAATTATTGGAAAGAATGACAAACAAAGTTTCTAATCAGGAAATAAGAGAATTTATTGAGCAGTTAAAAAAATACAACGCTCCTTTAAATACAATGAAAAATGATTCAGATATTCAACGTCAGGTTGAAAATTTGAAAAAAATACTATCGTAAATAGATTACTAAATCTAAAAAACTAGCAATATTCATTAAATTGATATTTAATATGACAAATGATAACTGATAACTGAAATGACAAACTCTACTGACAACGAACCCACCCAAAATCCTTTATTTAAAAAAATCGAACAAGCACGACGTCGTCCAACAAAAGTTCGCGACACCAACATTAATCTCGCTCACGGTAGCGGTGGTAAAGCAATGCGCGACCTCATAGAAGATATTTTTGTCCGCAACTTTGACAACCCCACCCTCTCCCAACTCGAAGACCAAGCAACATTTGACCTGGCAACTCTCACCGCTCAAGGAGACAGACTCGCCTTTACCACAGACTCTTATGTAATTGACCCCATCTTTTTTCCCGGAGGCAATATTGGCGAACTCGCAGTCAACGGTACAGTTAACGATATAGCTATGAGTGGAGCAAAACCCTTATACCTCTCCTGCGGAATGATTATTGAAGAAGGTTTCCCCGTTGACTCCCTGCGAGAAATAGCCAAAAGTATGAAAGTTGCGGCAGATATTGCTGGAGTAAAAATAGTCACCGGAGACACAAAAGTTGTTCACCGAGGTGTTGCGGATAAATTATTTATCAATACTGCGGGGGTAGGTGTAATTCGCTCCGGCGTTTCTATTTCTGCCCAAAACCTCCAACCAGGGGATGCCGTTATTGTGAATGGTTATGTAGGCGATCATGGAGCAGCTATTACCGTTGCCCGTGGATATCTAGATTTAGAAACGGAACTTAAAAGCGATACTCAACCTTTGAATGGTTTGGTTGATACTATTCTCGATGTTTGTCCGGAAGTTAGGGCAATGCGAGATGCTACTCGTGGTGGTGTAGCAACAGTATTAAATGAATTTGCCATGAGTTCGGAAGTAGGGATACGACTTTTTGAATCTTCCCTACCAGTGCGGGAGGAGGTGCAGGGAGTCTGTGAAATTCTGGGTCTCGATCCTTTATATTTTGCCAATGAGGGTAAGTTAGTGACAGTGGTGCCGGGTGAAAAAGCGGAAACTGTTTTGGCAGCAATGAAATCTCATCCTGCGGGTATTGATGCTGCTATTGTGGGGGAAGTAATTGCTTCTCCTCCGGGAATTTTGTTGTTGGAAACTACTTTTGGCACCGAGCGTATTGTAGATATGTTAGTGGGAGACCAACTGCCGAGAATTTGTTAAAAAGCTTTCAGCATTTCAGCAAGTCAGCGGTCAGCTCCGCAAACAGATACCTAATTCTATATTCTATGCACAAATTTTTAGGCTGATAGCTAATATAGCAATGAGCGCTCTGGTATTTACAAGGCCCAGCTAAGAGTGCAGTAAGCGAAAAGGTGTACAAAAAATAATGTGTAAATATGCCAGCGCACATTGCTATAGCTGATAGCTAGTTAAGGTAAGCAAGGAAGAGCAGGGAATGATGGTGAAAATAGGAAAATTTGCCATTTTGAGAGAATACAAGTTTTTTCTTAATATCAAGTCTATATTAATTGTTGAAGTTCAAAAATTGAATATTTCAAGAACATGAAAACTTTTTTTGATGCTAAAATTGAGATTCTATAAGGAAAAAAATTATGTCTATATTACCAACACAAACAAATATTGAATCATCCCCCAAAAGTTTCAAAAATCAACCA
>NZ_CEZPJD010000663.1:0-4526 GCF_983059655.1 Okeania sp. | reverse complement strand
TCTCATACTTGCAGAAAAACCTCAAGATTTTCAGGTACTCCATTTATTAGCTGTACTAGAAAATTTAGCAGGTCGAAATGAAGTGGCAATTCAGCTTTTGAATCAGGTTATTACTTTGTCTCCTAATTCTAGTCAAGCTTACTCTAACTTAGGGAAGATTTTGAAAAAAGAAGGTCGTTTAGAAGAGGCGATAGCTCATTATCAAACAGCTATTTCTCTGGAACCAAATGATAGTACTAACTACTCAAGCTTAGGACTAATATTTTTAGAAAAAGGTCAAATTGACTCAGCAATTATTAACTATGAAAAATCTAGAGAAATTAATCCTGACAACCCATACACAAATCTCAATTTAGGCTATGCTTGGGAAAAAAAGAGAGACTTATCAAGGGCGAGTACCTATTATCAACAGGCAATTAAAATTGACCCCAATTATGCTGAAGCATGGTACAACTTAGGGAATATTTTGCAAAAACAAGGTCATCTTGAATTAGCAGTTGAATATTGTCAAAAATCTCTTGAACTAAATCCAAATTATATTGAAGCATATCATTCCCTAGGCTTTATCTTTTTAGAATTAGGAAAACTTGCAGAATCTCAAAAATATTATGAACAAGCTCTTAAATTAGATAAAAATCATGTAAATTCTCATTTTGGTTTAGCTTCTGTTTTGCTTAAACAAGGAAATTTTATTGCCGGATTTTCTGAATATGAATGGCGCTGGCAGTATAAAAATTCTCTTAAGCGTAATTTCTCTCAATTTTTATGGGATGGCTCAAATTTTCAAGGAAAAACTTTATTAGTTTATACCGAACAAGGTTTAGGAGATTCTATTCAATTTATTCGCTACATTCCTCTAGTTAAAAATTTAGGAGGACGTGTAATTGTTGAATGTAATCAACCTGGATTAAAGTTATTATTTACTACTATTTCAGGAATAGATGAATTATTTGTAGAAGGTGAAAAATTACCAGATTTTGACCTGAAAATTCCATTGATGAGTCTACCTCGGATTTTCCAAACTACCCCAGAAACTATACCTGTTAAAATTCCTTATTTATCTGTACCAAAATCAATCCATTTCCCCATTCCACCTGCTCCAGAAAAAAATCTCAAAGTGGGAATATGTTGGCAAACAAAAAAAAGTAATACTATTGGAACCAGTCAAGTACGCTCTTGCCCAGTTGAATATTTACAGGCAATTATTAATATAGATACAGTAAACTTTTACATTTTACAAAAAGAAGTCTCTTCCACAGATTTAGAATGGCTGAACTCTCAAACTAAAATACATAATTTAAGTTCATCTTTTAATGACTTAGCTGATACAGCAGCAGCAATAAAACAATTAGATTTAGTAATTACAATAGATACAGTTATTGCTCACTTAGCAGGAGCATTAGGAAAACCAGTTTGGGTAATATTAAATTTTGATTCTGAGTGGCGTTGGTTAACAGACAGAGAAGATAGTCCTTGGTATCCAACAGCTAGATTATTTAGACAGCCAAAAATAGGAGATTGGCATAGTGTATTTATTCAGGTAAAACAAGCATTAATTGAATTTCTGGAATCTCAGCAGAAATTACCAGATTTACCAGCAAACTTTGACCAAGCATATCAATATTATCAACAAAATAATTTAGTAGAAGCAGAAAGAATATGTCGTCTCATACTTGCAGAAAAACCTCAAGATTTTCAGGTACTCCATTTATTAGCTGTACTAGAAAATTTAGCAGGTCGAAATGAAGTGGCAATTCAGCTTTTGCATCAGGTTATTATTTTGCATCCTAACTCTAGTCAAGCTTACTCTAACTTAGGAAATATCCTGGAAAATGAAGGTCGTTTAGAAGAAGCGATCGCTCATTATCAAAAAGCTATTTCTCTGGAACCAAATAATAGTAGTAATTATTCAAACTTAGGAAATATTCTGAAAAATGAAGGTCGTTTAGAAGAGGCAATCGCTCATTATCAAAAAGCTATTTCTCTGGAACCAAGTAATAGTAGTAATTATTCAAACTTAGGATTTATTTTCTTACAAAAAGACCAAATAGGATTAGCAATAGTTAACTATGAAAAGTCTCTTTTACTTGACCCTAGTAATCCCAAAACAAATTTTAACCTGGGTGTTGCTTGGCAAAACAAAGGAGACTTATCAACAGCAGGAACTTATTATCAACAAGCAATTAATTTGCAACCAGATTATGCTCAAGCATACAATCATTTAGGATTTATTTTTCACGAAGAAGGAAATTTCACTGCAAGTATTTCCTATTATCAAAAAGCTATTGAACTAGAGCCATATGTTCCTACTTCTCATCTTAATTTAAGCTTAATTTTGCTACTGAATGGAGACTTCAAGTCAGGTTTTCAAGAATTTAATTGGCGCTGGCAAGCTAAAAAATGTCTGTCTTTAATACTGCGAGAAAAACTTTGGGATGCCTCTAATTTAGCAGGTAAAATAATTCTACTTCATGCCGAACAAGGGTATGGCGATACTATTCAATTTATTCGTTATCTTCCTCTAGTTAAAAAACAGGGAGGGCAGATAATTTTAGCTTGTCAGAAACCTTTAATTAGATTGCTGGAAAAAATTCCAGGAATTGAGCTATGTGTAGCAGAAAATTTAAGTTGTCTCAGTTTTGATGTTCATGCTCCATTGTTAGAATTGCCTGGTATTCTTGGTACTACTTTAGATAATATTCCTCTACCAATTCAGAATTTAAACATACCTGAAATTTACTCGATAAAGTTAGAATCTCCAAAGAGAAATTATTTGAAAGTTGGTATTGTTTGGAAGACCAACCCGGATAGTCCAACTGCGACTAAACGTTCTTGTAAATTAATTTATTTTCAATCATTGTTAGACATAGCAGGAGTAACTTTTTATAGTCTGCAAAAAGAGCCTAGATTAGATATTCAGTTATTAGAAAAATTACCTATATTAGATTTAAGTAATCAGTTAAATGACTTTGCTGATACGGCGGGAATTATTACTCAACTTGATTTAGTCATTACTGTTGATACGGCAGTGGCACATTTAGCAGGAACATTAGGTAAACCTGTGTGGATTTTATTACCTTTTGTACCAGACTGGCGATGGTTGTTAGATAGAAATGATAGTCCTTGGTATCCCACAGCTCGATTATTTAGACAACCAAAAATTGGAGATTGGGATGGTGTATTTATTCAGGTAAAACAAGCATTAATTGAATTTTTAGAATCTCAGGATAATTTACCAGATTTACCAGAAAATTTTGACCAAGCATATCAATATTATCAACAAAATAATTTAGTAGAAGCCGAAAGAATATGTCGTCTCATACTTGCAGAAAAACCTCAAGATTTTCAGGCACTCCATTTATTAGCTGTACTAGAAAATTTAGCAGGTCGAAATGAAGTGGCAATTCAGCTTTTGCATCAGGTTATTACTTTGCGTCCTAACTTTAGTCAAGGTTACTTCAATTTAGGAAAAATTCTGAGAGATGAAGGTAGTTTAGAAGAAGCCATTGAATATTATCAAAAATCTCTGGAGTTAAATCCAGATGATGCTGAAGTATATAATGATTTAGGCTTTATATTTTTTCAGCTAGGAAGATTGGTAAAATCTCAAAAATATTATGAGGAGGCTCTGAAATTAGACAAAAATAATGTAAATGCTCACTTTTGTTTAGCAGGTATTTTGCTGAAACAGGGAGATTTTATTCAAGGTTTTTCTCAATATGAATGGCGGTGGAAAAGTACAGTTTTTATCGCTGGTAATTTATCTCAACCTTTATGGGATGGCTCAAATTTTTCCGGAAAAACTTTATTAGTTTATACAGAACAACGTTTAGGAGACTCTATTCAATTTATCCGCTACATTCCTTTAGTTAAACAATTAGGAGGGCGAGTAATTGTTGAATGTAATAAATCTGGATTAAAATTATTATTTACTACTGTCTCAGAAATAGATGAATTATTTGTTAGAGGTGAAACTTTACCAGATTTTGACCTCCACATTCCTTTAATGAGTTTACCTAGAATTTTAGGAACTACCCTAGAAACTATACCTGCTGAAATTCCTTATTTATCTGTACCAAAATCAGTCTCTTTTTCCATTCCACCTGCTCCAGAAAAAAATCTCAAAGTGGGAATATGTTGGCAAACAAGTAGTAATAGCGAAACCAGTCAAATACGCTCTTGCCCAGTTGAATATTTACAAGCAATTATTAATATAGATACAGTCAACTTTTATATTTTACAAAAAGAAGTCTCTTCCACAGATTTAGAATGGCTGAACTCTCAAACTAAAATACATAATTTAAGTTCATCTTTTAATGACTTAGCTGATACAGCAGCAGCAATAAAACAATTAGATTTAGTAATTACAATAGATACAGTTATTGCTCACTTAGCAGGAGCGTTAGGAAAACCAGTTTGGGTAATCTTAAATTTTGATTCTGACTGGGGTTGGTTAACAGACCGCAAAGACAGTCCTTGGTATCCCACAGCTCAATTATTTAGACAGCCAAAAATAGGAGATTGGG
>NZ_CEZPJD010000662.1:0-4530 GCF_983059655.1 Okeania sp. | reverse complement strand
TGGCAAGAGAATTAAGCACGATCCTCTAATGACTCCCGATCAATTGAAACCAGTAGTATCTGTGAAGCAGAGAAACCGCAATGATTTGGGTGATCAGAGAGTTATTAAGGGTCCGTGTCGTATAGTTTATCTAAATGTTGCCAGAAGACCCGCGCTCTCCCGTAGAGGAGCGGAGGGATGGGAATGCCAACCCATGCTATAATAATACTACTTAATATTAGTAACAGGCTAAAACATTGAAAGCCAGATACAAGTATCGCATATATCCAAATCATATTCAAATAATCAAATTAAATCAACTATTTGGTTGTTGCAGATACGTTTGGAATAGCGCATTAGCACACTGTAACCAACTGTATACTAATGGTCACAAGAGACCTGGCTATGTGGACTTAACCAAACAATTTATAACTCAAGCTAAAAAAGAATTATTTTGGTTAAAGGAAGTTGCATCTACTCCATTACAACAATCTCTCAAAGACTTAGACAAAGCTTACAAAAACTTCTTTGATAGTTGCGCTGGAAAACGTAAAGGAATTAAGGTTAAACCACCAAAATTCAAGTCCAGAAAGTCTAGGCAAGCTGCAAGATTTGTAGGTGAAAATTACAAAATTGGTCAAGATAAAATTTATCTACCAAAGGTAGGCAAAGTTAAAATAGTTTGGTCAAGATCATTAGCAAGTCAACCTAGCTCAGTTACTATAATTAAAGATAGTTCGGGTCGTTATTTTGCTAGTTTTGTAGTGGAAACTTGTTCAAAAAATTTGCCTAAAATCGACAATTCAATAGGTATAGATTTAGGAATTTCTACTTTTGCAACATTGAGTAATGGCGAGAAAATACTAGCCCCTAAACCATTAAAACAAAACCTTAAGAAATTAGCTAAATTTCAAAGAAAGTTGGCTCGTACTGAACCAGGGAGCAAACGTCGTGAAAGACGTAGATTAAGAGTAGCCAAACTTCATACTAAAGTCAAAGATATTCGTACAGATTTTCTACACAAGCTATCAACTGATTTAGCCATAAATTACGACACTATCGTATTAGAAGACTTAAATGTTTCCGGTATGGTTAAAAACCGCAAATTAGCTAAAGCAATTAGTGATTTAGGATGGAGAAAATTTAGGGCTTTAACTGAGGCTAAGTGCGAGAAATATGGTAGAGAATTTAGAGTAATTGATAGGTGGGAACCTACGAGCCAGAAATGTAGCTGCTGTGGGTTTCGTGGAGGTAAAAAGGAATTAAATGTGAGAGAATGGACTTGTCTCAATTGTGGCACGTTTCACGACAGAGATATCAATGCTGCAGTGAATATTTTAGAAGTTGTTCAACCAAAAACCAAGGTTGAAACAATTGAAACAATAGTAGAAAATACTGTACAGCTATCACTTTTTCAAGAAGTCGCCGAGGGTCAACCGGAGACAATTAAACGGACATGGAGCCAACGTAATTCTACCCGTAAAAAGGTAGTTGATGGCAATGATGTGTCAACCCGCCCTGAGTTTTTCAAGCAGCTTAGTCTGTTTGATTGATGGATGGGAATCCCGCGCTGTCTCGCAGAGCAGCGTCGGGAGGATGTCAAAAATATGTCTGAGATTAATAAGATGAAACGTTTCTAATCTACCGGAAAAAGTAGTATGGAATTCAAAAGGCGTTGCTGCATTTGCTCATCGTTCAATTTTGTAATTTTATTTTTTTTGGATAAGGCGATTTTTAGAGGATGCTTGGTGATTTTTAGGTCATGCTGGGCGATCGCTCAAAAATTATTCATAAATTATCCCAATATTGACCGTATTTTTAGTCTGGGAATTTCTCGTCCTAATTCTTGAGCAGTTTCTATCCATTCTTGCATAATTATTTCTACATTTTGCACTGCTGACTGATAAGTTTCTCCATCAGCTATACAACCTGGTAATTCTGGAACTTCTGCTATAAATGCTCTTGTTTCTTGACTCCAATAGAGAATTATTTCGTAGTGTAGCATTGGCTTAATTTTCTAGATGATATTTGATAATAATTGCACGAATTTGTTTGACTTGATATGCTTTTGCTTGTGAGTCTTAACAAATTATGGCAATATTGATATATAATTTGGTAATCATAAAGGTTGTAGGGATATTCGGTGGAACGTGCCTGGGAAAAATAATTATTTTGATTCTTTTTTATTGGTAAATTAATTAGGAAAAAAGTTATGGCATCTGATTTGAACGATTTAATTATAAATCAAAGGAATTTAAAAAAATTGACAGACATAACATACAATATTGATAGTTATTCTGTCTCAAAAGAGATTATTAGGCCATCTTTAGTTCGAGGTGCAAAAGCAAGAGAAAACTTGTATCAAGCAAAATGCAAGGAAATACAGTATAGTTGTGGTTTAAAATTTATGTTTTTTGTAGGTATGTTGATTGTTTCCTTATTATCCTTGGAAGCAGAAACAGACTTGTCTTGGGAAGAAAAAACATTACAGTTCACAATATTTTTCATAATATTTTTCATAATATTTTTTCTGCTTCGTGAAAAGCCTATTGTTACTCATGACAACTATATTATCTCACCTAATAATGATGGATTCCTTTATTACATAGGCTCTTTCTTTATTAGCGGATCTGCAAAAAAAAAGTTAAAACAATGGGTTAATTCTTTGCAACCAACTCCATTAGGAACATTGATAGATGAAGTCTACAATTACAACAAAGTTGTCGAGCGGTTTATCAAGAATGTTAAGGTTATAGACCAACTAAAGGCAGTTGGTAATCCGGTAGAAGTTAAGGATAGAGATAAAGTAATTAAAGCATTTAGAAACATTAAATCAGATTTAGAGAGGGCAATAAAAACAGAAAAAATACTAAGAGAAAACCCCGATTTTAAGCCAGAGGAATTTTCCATAGACTTGACATTTTTAAGAGCTGTAAGGTTTGAAGAAAAAGCTCAAACTTATGCCGAATTTGTCAACGATGCAATAGACATTGGTCTGAGAGTGCAGGAGGAAATGAAAAATTTGCATAATTGGAGTTAGAGATATTCTATTTAATACCCTAATATTTTTCCAATTTCCTCTAATACTTCACCTAAAAAAGGAGCATCTGACTCAACAACATTTTCCTCACTACCATCATGTTTATGATGAGGAAAAGTCGCAAGATTTAATTTTCGGTGGTGTTCTGTATTGTCATAGCGAAAAATTAAATTATTCTCTGAACTCATATATTGATAACTATACATTTTCCTATAAACCAATACTTCTACATGAACAAATTCTCGAAAATGTAGCAATGAATTATTTTTAAAACTTATTTTGCCTCTAATAAAACCTTCATACATTCCTCGCTTATCGGTTTCAATGTTCAATGACTTGACTATTAATGAGGATTGAAATAATAGCTTAATCTCTTGAAAATAATCTTCAATCAACAAAATGAACGTCCTCTATAGATTCTTTTGTTTGTAGTAAATGTACCAACATTTGAGATTCTCCAATCCATTCATCAAAGTCAAAACTATGGGATAATTTATCATTATTAAAACTGGCGATAAACTCCTCTGTCGATAACTGATACTTAGTTTCAAATTCTTTTAAGCGCTCTTCTGTCTTTTTAATACCTACTTTGACACTCTTTAATCTTTCCGACAAAGCACTTTGAATAATTCGTCTGAGGGAATCTGGATCTTTTGACCTTAGTTTTAGTTCAGCCATTATCTTTTTTGATACTTTATAATATATAGATTTTCAAATTGTAGCATATTCACAAAATAGGGCGGGCAAATAAATATTCACCCACCCTAAAAACTCTCTTACCAATAGATAATTAATAACCAGAGATAGTTTTCATTATCCATTAATTATTAATTATTCATTATTCATTATTCATTATCAATCTATTCCTTCTATCCGATCCTCCACTTGCTGATACAACTCCCTCAACTTATCCAAATTACTCTCACTGGTCTCCCAATAACCGCGACCGTTCACTTCTAACAATGTAGTCACCATTTTCCGGAACGAATGAGGATTCAAATTCAATAACCGCTGCTGCATCTGCTCATCTTTAATAAAGGTCTCATTCACATCCTCATAAACCCAATTATCAACGGCACCAGCAGTGGCACTCCATCCCATAGTATTCACGAGACGCTTAGACAATTCCCGCACGCCTTCATAACCATGAGACAACATTCCCTCATACCATTTCGGATTCAACATTTTTGTCCGAGCATCCAAACGTACCGTCTCTGACAAAGACCGCACCTGAGCATTGGCAGTTGTTGTATCCGCAATATAAGAAGATGGTTTTTTCCCATCATCCCGGAGAGTCGCTACAATTTTAGTGGGGTCAGAATCAAAATAATGACTCACATCTGTCAAACTAATTTCTGACGAATCTAAATTCTGGAATGTCGCGTCGGCAGTTTTCAATGCTGACTCAAACACTTTCCGGTTATCTTCCATCATTCCAGGGTTATCAGAATTAAACGCAAACGACTTGCGCTTCAAATACATTTCCTGTAATTCTGACTCATCTTCCCAGG
>NZ_CEZPJD010000661.1:0-4551 GCF_983059655.1 Okeania sp. | reverse complement strand
ATTATCCATTATCAATTATCCATTATCAATTATCCATTATCCATTATCAATTATCAATTATCCATTATCCATTATCAATTATCCATTATCAATTATCCATTATCCATTATCCATTATTGAACTCGTAGTTACAGAAAGCAATAAACTATGGCCTTTAAAATATAACCAAGCACCCAAGAACGGTTAAAACCCGAGGTAATTAGCAATTATTCATTATCAATTATTAATTAATGAACTATTCCCTTTTCTCTGGAGATGTCTATTAATCAGGGTTATCAAATAATACAGTTGTCAAATAATAATCTGTCCATTCCGGCCCAAAAGCTTTTTCTAAGACTCGGCGGGTTTTGTCGTTTTGTCTCTGCTGACTAGAATAATGGCGTTGAGCTTTGAGAATTTCCAGTTGTTGTTCTGAAGTAACAGGTTTTTGGGCAACCGCTTGTTGGCAATGTATTTCTAGGTAAGACTCCACTATAGATAGAAATTTTTGTTCTTCATTTAGATCGGTAGGTCGTATGAATAGACAAAATTCTGAAAATATTTCGCCCCATTTAGGGAGTTGGCGAGGATAAGAAAAATCTTTTATTGGTAAGCTTTTAAGTTGGTAATTATAGACTTGTGATAGTTTTCTATCTTGATTGAGGGGTGATAGATCGACTACTGCTGCACTTATTTGGCCTCTTGCTCCCACTAAGTCTGTGCCAAATATGGGTAAGGCATAACTTGTTCTAGGAAACATTACACAGTGCAATATATCTAGACTTTGACCTACTTTAGCCAGCTCCAGATGTAGCTTGCGGAACTGGGGGGTTTGATAGCATTTGTTTTCTATTGTTAGTTTTTCTCCTTCGAGACGGCCTTCTACATACCCTAGTTCTGCGGGTAGGTTATATGGTTTTAAGTCTAGGTAACGTTGCCATACTGCTTCTATGGTGTCTGCTAGTCGGCATACTAAAGGGTGTTGTTGTTCTCGTAGTGATGGAATTGATGTTTTTAACATTCTAGTTATAGGCCAGTTAGTTTTGACTTCTCTCTCGGTTAAAACACGAGAAATTCTAAGCGGATGTTCCGAGTTGGGTTAAAACCACGATTCGGAACCTTTAACACTTAACTGTCACCGACAATTAGTCGGTGGTGGCAGTCAAAAACCACCTAGACGCTCTCACATACTGATGATTAATACCATATGCTTTGCGCTTACTTTTCATGATTAATCCTTTCAGAGTGGTTTTACTCAAGGATCGAGCTATAAATCCCTATCTTTGCTGCCTGCTTGTCTGTTGCCTTGGTCTTGGTAGCGACATAAGTCCTACTAGTTTCCTTCTGACAGGAATTTCACCCCTACAAGCAAAGGTTTATCGGGACAAACCTTGTTCTTACTCCCATAAATATATTATCTCATACTTTGGGATACAGGAGATTAAAATCTCCAACTTGTTTTCATCCATCGGCTGAAGTCTAATGGCTTTCAACTGTCAAATTCAAGGTAATTTGGCTTTTTTAGATTTTAGATACTTACTGAATTAGTAGTTTATATATTAAGTCAGAATCCCACAATTCTGCATCATTGTATTAGTAAAATCAAAAACTAAAAAGTAAAAAGTAATTAGAGCGTGACCGATCTAATCTAAAAACATTGACATATAAAGACAAGTGCCTTTTTGGGGTCGAATTGCAGTGCCTGGTATAACCTCTAAAGCGCTCATGCATGGAGCGTATTTTAGGCGCATAGTTGGGCAGAACAATCTTAGAACAAAACGCCCGCTCCTACCTCCTCGCTCATTCCCCGTTCTTCCTGTCTTCCCCTCCACGGTCGCAGGGCTAATTCATTGTCGCGCCTAGAATATTTACAACTGTATATTTTTGGTTAACTCACTCTAGCAAGATGTACAAAATTTCAAAATTTCAAAGGATACAATTTTTCGATCGCGTGACGATGAATTTACCTTACTCCCCCACTCCCCCACTCCCCTATTTCTTTTTTCTCTCGTGACAATAAATAGGCCCTGCTCCACGGTCGGGGTTAGGGGTGGGTTGTCTCCTGTCTCCTACCCCTACTAAAAGACTAGTGAAGCGCAAACCCTAATTATAACTAATACTGACGTGAAAATTGATAGTGAAGTGGGAAAGTATTTTCTTGATTTTCTGAATACTGCGATCGCTTTTTAGCATATAAAGGCGTTCAAAGTTATAAATTTTTCAATTCTTAATATAATTAATTGTCACTTTCCTAAATACTAAATTGTCTCCTAATCAAAGTTTTACTTAGATTTTTATTATATAGTAAGTATGACTAAAATTTAACCTATATTTACAATTTCTAAGGTATTGAAAGGCTATTAAGTGAAGTTTAGTTAAATTAACTTGCATAGTTGATTAATAGTGCTAAATTAAAAACATGAAGAAGCAAAAAGGCTTTTTCAGTAGATGTCAAAAGTTTAAATCCTAAACTGTAGGAGGTAACAAAAAACTGTTTAACCTGCTCGTCTGTTTGTTTACACTTCAACAGCAACCAACGGTGGTTGATATTTCCTCAAATATTTTTTAGGGGAGCAATGAATTCAAATTTTTGTAAATTCTAACTCTATTCAATATTGGATAATGTAGAGGAAATTACTCAGCCAAGGAGGTAAAAAAAAGCTGTTTAATTTTAAGTTAATCTCAATACAAAGTCGGAATAACACCCATCTAGAAAGCGAATACTTCCTAAAATTTTGGGATTAGTACAGTGAATTTGAAGCTGTGCATCCAAGACCTAAAGAGGAAAAAAGGAAGTAATAAAGTGAGTATAGGTGGGTGTTGTTGTCTAAAAAGATTGACTTAAAAGAATCAAGTAAAGTTTAATTAAATTGTCTTGTAATTATTAGTAAAAGTGTTAGATTAGTAATTGAAGTAGTAAAGCTTCAAACATTCACAACCTCATCTTCTTTGCTCAAAGAGTTAGAGCTTAATACTAAGTGTTAAGGTTTTGACCGAGCAACAGGTTTTTGTCAAACTTAATTAACAATTAAGTAGTTGACATTAAAAATAAGGAGGAAAAAAATACCGTTAAGTCTAGTTATTTGTGTGATTCAACAACAGCAACTTCTTTGGCAGAAGCTGATGGTTCCTCAAGTTGTAACGGTAAGGAAGTAAAGATTGCTCAAATTGAGATTTGAGTTAAACTTCATTTCAAATTCATTAAAACAGAGGAAATAATTTCAGGAACTCAGGAGGTTACAACGCTGTTAGGTTTACGAAAATCCGTCTCTTTAAATAATCAAAAACAACGCCAAAATAGAAAACTAATACTTCCTTAAATGGTAAAAGGGGAGCAATGCAACTAAGGTTAATAACTTAGTACAACTCCAGAAATAATCCAGAAATTGAAGGAAGTCACTGAGTGAGTAAGACTGAGGCGTTGTTTTTGCTTTGGGAAAAAAAGTTAAGTAGCTATTAGACATCTCCAGAAAAGAGGGAGTAGGGAGTAGAGGGAAAGAATTGATAATTTCTGTGCGGTAATTGATTTTATTTTTTATTATTGGAGATGTCTATTAGGAAAAAGCAATGGCAGTGAGGGAGCAAGATGCTCCCACTACCTTATTTTTATTGAATTAAATTAGATTTTAATATTTCATACTCTAAGCGATCGCCATCTAAGTATTTATCTACTTTTGAGTGGCTTTTCAATGACTATATTTGATTATAACTTGTAAGTACACTCCTAGTGAAGCACTATATAATAACATTTGTGCGTTTCAGTGAGTGTAATTATGAGCAAAAGTAAAAGTAAACCTAAACCTTGGGATGAAAATTGGGAAGAATGTGGAGATATTGGTAGTGGTGGTCAAGGCAAAACTTCTTTAGTCAAATCTAAAAATGATTCATCTCTTTCTGGCAAATATGTACTTAAAATACTTCATAGACAAAAGGATGATGAAAGACGTGCAAGAATGCACAGAGAGGTAACTAATATCGAAACTTTGGAAAATCCCGGAATACCTAAATTAATTGATTCAAACTCAAAATGTTTTAAGAAAGATGTTCCTCTCTACATGGTAACTGAATTTATACAAGGAAGTACATTAGAAGAGTTTGTAGCAGAAGGTGTAATGAATGTCTTTGATGCTGTACGTTTTACACTCAAATTATTAGATATTCTTGAATATTGTCATCAAATAGGTATAGTTCATCGAGATATTAAGCCTGATAATATTATTATTAGAAACAATGATATTACTACACCTGTATTAATAGATTTTGGTCTTTCTTTTAACAAAGAAGATGATACAAGTTTAACACCTACAGGACAGGATATAGGAAATAGATTTCTTGTGCTTCCAGAGCATAAACGAGAAAGTGGTTTACAAAGAGACGAACGGTCTGACATAACACAAGTTTGTGGCATTTTATTTTTTGTGATAACAGGAAAAGCACCTCGTCATCTTTATGATGAAAAAGGAAATAAACCACATCAGAATCAGAGGCAAGAAATTCAACAAAATTTATCAATTTTACCCCAACACATACTATCTAAAATCAATAGAGTTTTTGATAGAACTTTTCAAGTAA
>NZ_CEZPJD010000660.1:0-4552 GCF_983059655.1 Okeania sp. | reverse complement strand
ACCCCATGCTAAAAAACGACCCACTCTGGTTCAAAGACGCCATAATTTACGAAGTACCAGTTCGAGCCTTCGCTGATAGTAACGGTGACGGTATTGGAGACCTCCGGGGACTTACAGAAAAACTAGACTATTTGCAAGACCTGGGAGTAACAGCAATCTGGACACTACCATTTTTCCCCTCTCCCCTCAGAGACGATGGTTATGACATTGCTGACTATAGAAGTATTAACTCAATCTACGGCAACATAGAAGATTTTCAACAACTTCTAGATGCTGCCCATGACAGAGGAATTCGGGTCATTATCGAACTTGTAGTCAACCATACCTCCGAAAAACACCCTTGGTTCCAAAGGGCACGTCGCGCTCCCAAAGGTAGTGTAGAAAGAGACTTTTATGTTTGGAGCGACAGTGCTGATAAATACCCAGAAGTGCGGATTATTTTCCAAGACTTTGAAAATTCTAACTGGGCATGGGATTCTGTAGCTCAAGCTTACTATTGGCATCGCTTTTTCTATCATCAACCAGACCTCAACTACGAAAACCCTGCGGTACAAGATGCTGTTTTAGAAGTGGCAGATTTTTGGTTGAGTATGGGGGTTGATGGAATGCGCCTTGATGCAGTTCCTTATCTTTGTGTTGAAGAGGGTACTAACTGCGAAAACCTGCCAGGAACCCACGTCTTTCTCAAAAAATTACGGGCGCACATAGATTCTAAATATCCTAATCGAATGTTATTAGCAGAGGCTAATCAGTGGCCTGAAGATGCAGCTAAATATTATGGGGCCGGAGATGAATGTCACATGAATTTTCATTTCCCTTTGATGCCTCGTTTATTTATGGCTTTGCGGATGGAGGATAATTTTCCAATCTCCGATATTCTCAAGCAAACCCCTTCTATCCCTAATAACTGTCAATGGGCTTTGTTTTTGCGTAACCATGATGAGTTGACTCTGGAAATGGTCAGCGATGAAGACCGAGATTATATGTATAAGGCTTATGCTCAAGACCCGCAGGCTAGAATTAATTTGGGTATTCGTCGCCGTTTAGCACCTCTATTGGGAAATGACCGCCGGCAAATAGAGTTGCTGAATAGTTTATTGTTGTCTTTACCTGGGACTCCGGTTTTGTATTACGGCGATGAAATAGGTATGGGAGATAATATTTATTTGGGCGATCGCAATGGTGTGCGGACTCCGATGCAATGGACTGCAGACCGGAATGCTGGTTTTAGTCGTACAAATCCACAAAAACTATATGCTCCTATTATTGTAGACCCTGAATATCACTACGAAACAATTAATGTGGAGGCTCAACAGGCTAATTCTAATTCTTTGTGGTGGTGGATGAAGCGTTTGATTTCTACGAGGGAACGTTTTCAAGCTTTTGGACGGGGTTCCTTTGAATTGTTGCACCCTGAAAATAGGAAGGTCTTGGCTTTTACTCGTACATATTCTGGTCAGCATATTTTAGTAGTTGCTAATCTCTCTCGTTTCGTGCAAATAGTAGAGTTAGATTTATCAGCTTTTAATGGTATGGTTCCTGTAGAAATTTTTGGTAGAACTAAGTTTCCAGCTATCAAAGAATATCCATACTTTTTTAGTCTAAGTCCTTATGCTTTTTACTGGTTGACTTTACAACCACAACAAACTTATATTGAGACTCCAAAACCTCTGAGTAAACTTCCTGTTTTGACCGTAGCAGGTAATTGGAAAGATATATTTTCTCAGGCAGAAATCAAGGGTAGATTAGAGTCAATTTTACCTAATTATTTGAGTAGCTTCCCTTGGTTTGGAGGTAAAAATAAGGTTATTCAATCTACGAATATTACAGAAGTTATTCCTATTAACTATCAACAAAAAGAAACTGCTTTAATATTTTTAGAATTTCATTATACAGAGGGGCCTACAGAAACATATTTGATTGGTTTGAGCTATTTAATTCCCACAGAAATAACTCCTCAAGTTTCCAGGGAACAGATTATTGCAGAATTGCAAATACAGCAGCAAGAAAAGCCTGGAATTTTGTTTGATGTGCTGGGAGATAGAGATTTTTTAGATATGCCTTTTGATGCCATCGCCCAAAACCAAAAATATCACGGAAATAAAGGTATTCTTAGAGGAAAATATACCGATGTATTAGCAGAGATAATGCAGACAAATACAGGAAATATTAATCCTCATATTTCCTCAGAAAAACATGATAAAACCCTGATTAATTTCGGTACAGGATTAATATTTAAGTTATTACGAAAACTAGAAGTTGGTATTAATCCAGACTTAGAAGTTGGCAAATTCTTGACAGAGAAATCTCGGTCTCAAAATTCAGAAATTGCAGGAAATATTTCTCAAACAGCAGGATATCTGGAATATCACCAACAGGGAACTAACTTAATGACCATTGGTATATTAGAAGAATTTATTCCAGAAGCAAGGGACGGTTGGTCTTATACATCTGGTGTTCTGAGGGATTATTTTGACAGAATAATGGTAGAAAATACATCTGTCAATGAGCTAGAAATTCCTCAGATTACTGTTAGTAATAGTTTAAATATTGAGATTACCGAATCAGTCTACGACGTAATTGGTTCTTATATCAATGTAGCTGAAAATTTAGGTAAAGTTACAGCAGATATTCATAGTGCTTTAGCCTCTGATTTAGAG
This sequence comes from Okeania sp., assembly GCF_983059655.1. NCBI lineage: Bacteria > Bacillati > Cyanobacteriota > Cyanophyceae > Oscillatoriales > Microcoleaceae > Okeania > Okeania sp. Next base: position 1,892 of record NZ_CEZPJD010000660.1, on the reverse strand, counting down.
AATCCAAATTTTGCTCCCGAACAGTTTACACCTTTTTATCAAAGGTCGGTTTACCAGTACATGAGAAACCAGACAGGAATAATTTTATTAAAGCTGAAAAAACACTTATCAGGATTTTCACAAGATAAACAACAGTTAGCAAAAAATGTGATTAATCGCCAGGAGCAAATTATGAGACATTTAGGTTCCGTGGTAGAAAGAAAAATTACTGCAATGCGTACTCGTTGCCATGGAGATTATCATTTAGAGAACGTTTTATTTACAGGAAAAGATTTTGTAGTTGTTAACTTTGAAGGGGAAGCTGTTCGACCTTTAAATGAACGTCGCATGAAGCGTTCATTACTTAGAGATATAGCAATAATGTTAGAGTCATTTTATTATGCAGCTAATGTTGCTCTCCGGGAAGAAATTAAAAATGGAATGATTCGTCCTGAAAATTTGCTTGCCATGGAACACTGGTCTACATTTTGGTATAGCTGGGTAAGCATATCTTTTTTAAAAGCTTACCTCAACAATACAATGTCAGGTTCATTCTTGCCTAAAACTGAAGAAGAAATACAGGTACTTTTAGACGTTTATCTCTTAGAAAAAGTTGTTTATGAACTTGATTATGAACTTACTTATCGTCCTGAATTCGTAGAAATTCCTTTGGCACGAATTCAACAATTAATTCCATAATTTATGAAGGAAGAATTCAGGAATCAGTAGGGGGGATTTCTGTTCCTGAATACTTCGTAAACGTATTTTCGGAGCATTCGTAGGAAATCGCCCTTACAGGAGTCAGAATTCAATTATGTACAACTGGAAGATGAATAAATGGATTTAAGGTCCCCACCAAGCAAGTTTGATGATTTGCTAATACTCAATTAATGGCGGGTACGAATACCACTAATTGATTCTGACTCCTTCTTCAAATCGAAAAAAAATTCTGTTATTCATAGTCAATTTAGGAATAATCGCTGCGAGTTGATTTTTAGGTAAATTTATTGATACTCAATCGCAAAATCGGCTAAATTACATCGTAAGCATTCAGCCGTCAGCCAGCCTCCTATGGTCGGAACTACGTTATCAGCTATCAGCTATTGCTTTTAGTTTAGGATAAAAGCAATATTTAATTGTTTTACTACAAAAGTTTCCTCCCTTGCCCTTAAAGTCTTTTTTTAATTTAAACACTGTCCTATACGGAGAGAGTATTGTTGCGCTCAAGCTGACTACTAATAGCTGTTTGCGCAGCATTCCGTAGGAAATGCTTACATTATATCCTTAATGAATAGTTGATTTTACTTGCCATTTATTAGGTAAGCATTCAGCCGTCAGCTATTAGCTAGCCTCCTACGGAGGAACTACGTTAACAGCTATTAATTTTGAGGAAGGTCATTTCAGTTATCAGTTATCAGTTATCAGTTATCAGTACCTCTAGCTGTTTGCGGAGCATGACCTAGGAAAGCAAGAGGCTTGAAGTACGGAATTATTTTTTTTTATCCCCTTAAAAGGGGAGGCGCATACCCACGATTTTTCGGTAAAAATAATTGATAAATTGAGACAGAATAAAAGTTACTGTCAAACTCCCCTTCCTAAACCTCAGAAGTAATGAACAATTACTAATTGCTGAATGCGAGTGCATTCCGTAGGAATAGCTGACTGCTGATATAGCAATCACCGAATCAGTTGTGAGAATTGAGATGTTCCTTAAAAGGATAGAATATATGAACTATTATATTTAGATGATACATTTTTTTCTTCTTCCCTGTTGCCTGTTGCCTGTTGCCTGTTCCCAGCTCCCTGTTGCCTGTTCCCTGTTCCCTGTTCCCTGTTCCCTGTTGCCTGTTGCCTGTTGCCTGTTCCCTGCTCCCTGTTCCCTGTTCCCTGTTCCCTGTTCCCTGTTCCCTGTT
>NZ_CEZPJD010000659.1:1860-4562 GCF_983059655.1 Okeania sp. | reverse complement strand
GTGAATCATCTAAAATTGAGTAACCATTAATCGCTTATGGGCTATGTCAGATAATTCTGGTTTGCTGATGACCAATAATACTACTGCTATTAAGGCCATCAGTAATTATATTTACCAAACGATTGTTTCTATTCAACAACAACATCCAGAATGGATAAATACAAAGTACAAGAGTATTCCTTGGCATTATTCCAAGTATCAATCTACTTTGACAAATAAGTTGACAAAAGGGCTTTCTTGTGCTGTTAGTCAGGATGAATTACAACTTAAAGTCATAAATTATCTTCAAATTCTTCTGACTCCCGAGTTTATTAATTCCGTTCAATATAACGCTTTAATTTCTCAGATAGATAAATTCATTTATCCAGAAAGAAATATCATTTCATCAGACAAAATTACTAATTCTCTGATTCCTGATTTCTCTACAAATGGAACTAAGTTAGTCGAGTCTGGCATAGCAATTTTATTGTTAGATGTAGAAAATTTACACCTTGATATTGAAACAGAAAAAATTCTTGTAGATATCTGTAATTATCCGATTCAAATTAAGGTTGCTTTTGCTAATTGGCGCAGTATGGGGAAAAAAGATGAAGAATTTCATCAACGTGGTTATCAATTAATTCATGTTCCTCCTGGTAAAGATAGTGCAGATCTGAAAATGGCAACTGTAGGTGCTTCCATTTTTGTCAATTACCCTACGGCGAAAGAGGTTTTAGTTTGCTCTTCAGATCGAGGATTAACTCATTTGGGTACTACTCTTCAATCTCATGGATTAACTGTTTATCAAGTACGGAAATATAAAAACCAAATTACTGTCTTAAATAGTCAAACTGGGGAATCACAAGTATATGCTCTTTCTGTTCCAGACATACCTACTATTGACACATTTATTATTCAATTACAGGAGTTAATCCGGTCTGAATCAGAAAAAATAGGACTGCAATGGGTTAAATTTTCGAGAATTTCTGCCTTATATAAAGAAACTTATAAGCTGAATCTTAAAGATGTAGTTGTGAATCACTTTCCTGACCAACAGTCCAGAAAAATATTTGTCAATTATCCAGCTTATTTTGCAATACATCAACCTTCGGAAAAATCCCAAACTTATGTCAGCATTTTTAATTTATTTAAACCGGAAAAAAAGATTTTAAATCCTCCCATAAATAATCAGATTGAAGTCTCTGCCAATATTACCAATATTACGGATATTGCTGAGATTACTTCTCAGGAAGTTATGGAACAAGTATTAGTAAATATTGTGACTCAATTAACTGGTGGCTCTCCAGATAATTATGTTCCTATTTCTAATCTCGGTAGTGAATTTCATCGGCTATATGGTAGGCCAATTACCAAAACTATTAAGCGGTTTCAACCAAGTAAAAAGTTTCCCAAATATTTGGAGCTTTGTAGTTCGCTGAAGTTGTATCAATCTGAAGAAGGTCGTTGGTTTGTGAGCTTACATTAACGTCCTCCCGGCGCTATTCTACCAGACAGCGCAGATTCCCTATCATCACTGACAGGGGCTTTCTGCTGCCTCTTGAGGTGAGGAGCTGTTTCATTAATGGATAATGGATAATGGATAATGGATAATGGATAATGAATAATTACCTCTGGTTAAAACCGTTACGGAATTGAATATCAGGAGATATTATTTGTTCTCTTGGTCTCATGGATATGGCGAGGAGACTTCGCCATCCCATCCTAACGGACTGCTCCGCAAACGACCGCTTTTTTCCCCTTAAAAGGGGAGGCTTTAAACCTGAATTATTTAATTATTAATTATTCGGTAACAATGCACCCGCCTTTCGAGATTTACTCTCTTCGGGTGTTACGGTCTGCTCCACAAACTGAAATTGACTGCTACGCTCCCTTCTAAGAAAACGCGAGTCTTCTGGTAACAATTTGATAAATGTCGAAAGTCAAAAGTTATAGATGAAACTTTCTGACTATAGCTGTATTATAAAAATAAATGTAAAGAAATGTAAAGATAAAGTTAATGCAGGACAAAGTTGTTGTAATTGTTGGCGCTACTGGTGGTATAGGTTCCGTAGTCGCAGAGAAACTCGCAAATTCTGGTGCTAGCTTAGTCTTAGCTGCCAGAGATAGCAGTAAATTGGATAGTTTAGCCACTCAACTATCTACTACCGAGACTATTACTGTGCCAACAAATATTACCAACCCAGAGGAAGTAGAAACTCTGATGGAAAAAACTACCAGTCATTTTGGCCAAATTGATGTGTTAATCAATGCAGCAGGAGCAGGTATTCTCAAACAATGGAACAAAATTGAACCTGCTGACCTAGATATTATGCTTGACCTAAATTTGAAAGGTAGCTTTTATACTTCTCAAGCTGCAGCCAATGTAATGAAAGGACAAAAATCAGGCCATATCTGCAATGTTATTGGTATTCTAGGCAAACATTCAATGGCCATGGGGACTGTATATTGTGCTTCTAAGTTTGGTTTGGTGGGTTTGAGTAAATGTATGGCGGATGAGTTACGACGCTATGGTATTAAAGTGACTCTTTTCTATTTCGGAGGAGTGAATACACCTTTCTGGGATAATGTTAGTCTCAAGGTTGATCGTTCAAAAATGCTCAGTTCAGAAACTGCTGCTGATGCAATCATGTTTGCTCTGAATTCAGAACCCCAAGCTGTACCAATGGAAATTAATATTCAGCCAGACAGTCATTTATTTTTCT
>NZ_CEZPJD010000659.1:0-1760 GCF_983059655.1 Okeania sp. | reverse complement strand
CCCCAAGCTGTACCAATGGAAATTAATATTCAGCCAGACAGTCATTTATTTTTCTAAGGCAGGACTACGCATGAGGTACGAAAAACTAAGACTTGAGACTGTTGATCCAATCCTCTTAAATTTATTAGAAGAGGTAATTCTAAATTCTAAATTCTAAATTCTAAATTCTTGAGGCTCATCACTAAATAAAGGTTGCTTATGGAATTCGATCATATTCACTTCTACGTTGAAAATGCAATGAAGTCACGAGATTGGTTTATTGAAAAATTGGGCTTTAAAGCGATCGCCTCTCAAACCACTCAAGAGACTCATAAGGAAATTATCAACAGAGGTCGAGTATATTTTGCCCTATCCTCTCCCATCACATCAAAAAATTTTGTTGCTGATTTTCTCAGGATACATCCTCCCGGAGTAGGTGATGTTGCTTTTCGGGTTCGAGACCTTAACTCAGTTGTGGCCAAAGCAGCAGCAAATGGAGCAGAAGTTTTGCAACCTATTCAGCAAGACTTAAAGGGTTTAAGATGGGCAAAAATTTCTGGATGGGGAGATATAAGTCATACTCTAGTTGAAAAAATTGATGATGCACAGATTTTACATCCTACTTCTCAACTTCCTACAGATATTGTAGCTATCGACCATGTAGTTTTAAATGTGCCTGAGGATAATTTACAATCTGCTCTCGACTGGTATCATCAAATTTTAGAATTCCAACCCCAGCAAAGCTTTGACATTCAAACAGATAAATCTGCTTTACGGAGTCAAGTGATGGTTGCTCCAGATGGTGGAGTGAAATTTCCCATTAATGAGCCTGCATCTGCTAACTCTCAAGTCCAAGAATTTTTGGATGCTAATCATGGTGCGGGGATACAACATATTGCTCTGAGGACAGAGAATATTTTAGAGGTAGTAGGAGATTTGCGATCGCGGGGTTTGGGTTTTTTGCGAGTTCCGGCAACATATTACTCTCAACTGCAAACAAAAGCGCTAGGTTATTTACCTAAAGTTGACTGGCAAAAAGTTAAAGATTATCAAATTTTGCTAGACTGGGAGGAAATGAGACCGGAAGCAATGTTATTGCAAATTTTCACCAAACCCATTTTTCCTCAACCAACTGTATTTTTTGAGTTTATCGAACGCAGGGTTACTTGGGTAAATGGTAAACAAATGCAAGCTCAAGGTTTTGGTGAAGGAAATTTTCTAGCTTTATTTGAAGCTATAGAAAGAGAGCAAATGAAGCGAGGTAGTTTGGGCAAAAATTAAGATTCTTGGACTGAAGTAGCTTACTAATTATACTCATAGATTTATGTATAAGGGTTTCGCTCAAAAGTCTTTTAGTAGGGTTAGGAGACAGGAGAAATTGGAATGAACGAGGAGGTAGGAGTAAGAATTGTCCCTTAATTTTTCTGCCCAACTTTTGACCAAAATCCGCTCATTTTTGAACCATTACCACTTAAAACCTAGCACTTTTTGATACTTAAAAAGGCACTTACCTTTATCTATAAAGATTTTTAGATTTAATCAGCAAACCCTAAATATTTATTTTTATCAGGAAAGGCAGAGGGCATGAAGCCCTTATATAGGAGGGAATTATGACTCCTAACCTCTCTCTCTGCCCGCGACCGAAAGGAACAAGGGTATAATATCAAATCCGGTACTAAATGCCCTCACAATCAATAGCTTAAAACCCTTATTATTACGTTATTTTATCTATGTGCAATTAGGCGGATTTGATATGAAACCCCATCCAATTGTTCCTTCTG
>NZ_CEZPJD010000658.1:0-4566 GCF_983059655.1 Okeania sp. | reverse complement strand
CCCTACTCCCTACTCCCTGCCGAGCGCAAAAAGACTAGTGAAGCGCAAACCCTAACTAGACTGATACCATTTCTCAAAAACGTTTCTACATTTTGTTGAGCAGGGGGGTAGGGGAGTAGGTAGGGACGTTGCATACAATGTCTGTACAGGGAGAAGCAAGCATAAGAAAAATTAACATTAACTTAGCTTAAATTAGCATGCAAAGTGATTTTGCTTGTGCTGATTAGATGACAACTGAAGTACTCCCCAAGTATAGCAATAATGCATGGGAATTGGTATTAGAGGAAAAGATGGACTTGGGAAAAAAAGCTTAGGTATTATTAGTTTGAATATATTTCTGCTTACAAGTCCACTTTTTCTACTTCCACATTGTATATATAAATTTAAGGCTCAATCAATCTAGGAAAATTACAATACAGCTAAATAACTTAATTATAGATTGATTATAAAAATAGCCAAGCATAAGAGTTAATATAGTAACAAGATGAACATGATAAAATTAATAACTAAGAGAAGTTTCTGAGGATAATAAAAATGGCTATAAAATTACAAAGACCAATATTAGTAGGAGGCATCGGATTATCTCTACTGTTATGGTTATTAGATAGTGTCCAACACTCAGTAGCAGAATTTGGCGGAGCTACCATGTTAGGAATTATGGCAGCAGGTTTAGGAGTTTTGTTGTTAAAAAAACCAAAGTCTAAAACACTCCAGAAACCTACTATAATTGCACCACCAACAAAAGAAGCAGCAGAGCAAGCGATCGCTTTATCAACTACTACTATAGATAAGATTTATCAGGAAATAAAAAGTACTAATAAATCTGAAAAAATTAGTCAATTACGTCAACAAGCAACTACACTTACTCAGGAACTAGAAAGAAAAGAATTAAGTATAGTAGTGACTGGTTATCGAGGAGTAGGTAAAACTTCTGTAGCTGAAATATTGAAGTCTCAATGGTTACCCACTAATTCTCAAAAGTTAGAAATTAGCGATCTAACATGGCAGGAAGAATGGATAAAAACAGATGAAAATATTCAACTTAATCCTCTTTCACCTTACGATCTTATCTTGTTTGTTACTACAGGCGACTTAACAGGTTCAGAATATCAAGCATTATCAAAACTTACATCTCTCGGTCAAAGTTTTATTCTAGCTTGGAATAAACAAGACCAATATTTGCCAGACCAAAAACCCCAGATATTACAGAAACTAAAAGAGACTTTATCTACTATTAATTCGGAAGAAAATTTAGTAGGAATTTCTGCCAAACCTAACTCTGTTAAAGTACGAAAACATCAGCAAGATGGAACTATTAAAGAATCTATAGAACAATCATTACCAGAAATATCTGGATTGATAGAAAAATTGAATCAAACATTAGAAAAAGAAACAGAACAATTAGTCTGGGCAACTACTAAAAGAAAAGCACAAATAGTTACATTAGAAGCCAAGAATATATTAAATAAAGTCAGGCGAGAACGTGCTAATCCTATAATTGAACAATATCAATGGATAGCTGCAGCAACAGCATTTGCTAATCCAGTTCCAGCTTTAGATTTATTAGCAACAGCAGCGATAAATGCTCAACTAATAGCAGATTTAAGTGCTATATATGAGCAAAAATTTTCTCTCGAACAAGGTAAGCAGGTAGCAGGAACTATAGCAGAACTAATGCTAAAATTAGGCTTAGTAGAAATTTCGACAAAAACATTAACAACTATCCTGAAAAGTAATACTGTAACTTTTGTAGCTGGCGGTGCAGTTCAAGCTGTAAGTGCTGCTTACCTAACAAGAATAGCAGGTATTAGTTTAGTAGAATATTTTGCTACTCAAACAGATAGTAATTCTTTGAATATAGAGAAATTAAGCAAAATTATACAAAGTGTATTTAGCCAAACTCAGCAAAATAATTTCTTAAAATCTTTTGTAACTCAGGTAATGAGTCATGTTTTACCAGAGGAGAAAAAAGTAGAAGCTGTCTCAACTCCAGCACAATAATACCATTCTCAAAAATTTTTCTATATTTTATTGAGTAGGGGAGTAGGGGAACAGGGGAGTGGGGGAGTGGGGGAGAAGTAAACATCAGAATAATTAACATTAACTTGTCTGCTAGTTAGCAAAAAATGATAAAGTTAGTGTTAATAACTTAATGACTGAAGTGTGACCTAAGTATAGCGTTACTTTTAAGAAAAAGAGTCTACTAATATGTATAGACTTTTTGCATCTGTTCTAAGAATTAATTAATCAGGTGTAGGTGGTGAACCATCACGACCTGGGTAGTTAGTATAAGGAAGTGGTTGTGAAAAACTCTCTTCGTACATCTCTTGAATATCGGAGATTTTATCATAATTTTCATCAATAATTTTGTCAACTTTATCCCTTAATAATTGTTCCCAATTTTTTAGGCGTGTCAAATTTTCATAGTCTTCTTCATTTATTGCTACTTCCAACAAACTCGGTCTAAACTTATAGGAGCTATATGTATCTATTTGAGCATAATTTTCTTTGATAATTTCTTTGATTTTACCTCTTACCAATTCTTCCCAATTTCTGAGACTTGCTAAATTATCAAAATCTTCTTGCCCAATATCTACTTGTAATAACCCTGTCTGAAAAAAATCTTTTCTTCTTTTACTCTGAGTAATTTGATAACTATTTTTTTTGAGAATTTGTTTAATCTCAGCTCTTACCAAACTTTCCCAATTTGATAGACATTCCAGATCGCTCATAGATTGACTATCTATCACTATTGCCAACTCTAAACTATTAGGATTTTCACTAATTTTTATCTCAAAAACTCAACTTATAACAATTATCAACTTTTTCCCTAGACTCAATGAGGAGTATTTCAGAAATTATGCCAATTAATTTGATAAAATTATATCATTACCAATAATACTTTGATTCTGTAAGCATTTCCTGCGGAATGCTAATACCTTTACTACATTTCCCACCACAGAATTGAAGTACAAAAACAACGAGCTTAAGTTATCAATTAAAGGTAATAAGGCTGATAACTGAAATAACCTTGAATAACTCAGATATTTACTCAGAAATAGTGACAGAATATTCTCAATCTCAAGAAAATTACCAGAAACAAGGTCAACAGCACTGGAAACGTGCTAGGGCAAGTTTAAGAAAAGCTCTAAATAGATATTCTGCTTTGCAAAATACGGAACAAAAAATAAAAACTTCTGAATTTTCATCCTCCTTAAAAACTCAATTAGATTTATTAAAATCCAACATTGATAAGCTCGACCAAGGAGTAATTCAAATCGCTGTTTTTGGTCTTGTAAGTCGTGGTAAATCAGCAGTTTTAAACGCTTTATTAAGTGAAAAAATATTAGAAACAGGTCCTCTAAATGGTGTAACTCAATGGCCTCGCACTATTAGATGGACACCTAATATTTTTATTAATTCTCATCAACAAGAGACAGCAAAAATAGATTTAATAGATACTCCTGGATTAGATGAAGTAGCAGGTCAAGTTCGTGGAGAAATGGCTAAGGAAGTTACTAGGAAAGCAGATTTAATTCTATTTGTTGTTTCTGGGGACCTGACACGCACCGAATATGATGCTTTGCGTGAATTAAGGAAGGCTAAAAAACCGCTAATTATAGTGTTTAATAAAATTGATTTATATACAGAAGCTGAACGAGAAGATATTTATAAAAATTTGCAAAATATTGTTGCGGATAAATCAGAAGAATTAGAAGATATTTATTCTCCGACAGAAGTAATAATGGTCTCAGCAGAGCCAGCTCCTATACCTGTAAGAATTGAATGGCCTGATGGTAGTGTGACTCATGAGTGGGAAACTCCATCGCCTCAAATAGATCCGTTGAAACAAAAAATAATTACTATTTTAGAGCGGGAAGGGCGATCGCTTTTAGCATTAAATGCGTTAGTACAAGCAAGAGAAGCTGAGGTAACTATTGCTCATAAAACTGTTAAAATTAAACAACTAGAAGCTGATGATTTAATCTGGGATTTTGCTAAGTATAAAGCTTTGGCTGCTGCTCTTAATCCTGTTGCTATTATTGATGTGATGGGAACTACTGTAATAGATTTAGCTTTAATTCGCTCTTTGTCTCGTCTCTATAATTTGCCAATGACTAGCTATGAAGCGGGTAAGCTTTGGAAAATAATTATATTTAGTGAAGGTGGTATGTTGTTGGGGGAGTTGGGTAGTAGTTTATTATTAGGTTTAGGAAAGATTGGTATTACTTCTTATGCAGGAGTTGCTATTACTCAAGCTTCTATTGCAGCTTATGGAACTTATGCTATTGGCAGAGCTACTAAGGTTTATTTGGAAAAGGGTTGTACTTGGGGACCTTTGGGTCAAGATATAGTTATTCAGGATATTTTAAGTCAGATGGAACCTGATACAATTATTTATCGTTTACAACAGGAATTATTTGAAGGAAGAAGGAAGAAGGAAGAAGGAAGAAGTTAGTAAATTGCCTGGAAAATACTTTTTATTCAGTGTCAATTTTGTTAAATTTTAGTGTGGTTAAAAATCATCTCCTCAGAAGCAAGAAGGAAGAGGGAAGAAGGAAGAAA
>NZ_CEZPJD010000657.1:0-4574 GCF_983059655.1 Okeania sp. | reverse complement strand
CTAAAACCAATATCAGTAAAGACATTTAGGTTTAATCAGCAAGCCCTAATTAGGGAACAAGAGGAAAAATGAGACTTGATATTAGATACTGAAGATTTAGGGTACATATTCTGCACTCGATTTTTGAGTTATTCAGTATATACTTTTCGCAATTCCTCTTTTGAGGAAATCAGTGGAATTTGAGAAACAATTCTCTCTAACAATTTCACATCATTAATTTCTGAAATCACTGATGTCTGGATATTCATGGGGCAGAAGAGTCATTTCAGTTATCAGTTATAGCGCTACGCGCTAGGCAACAGGCAACAGGCAACAGGCAACAGGCAACAGTAAACTGTGAGTGGGTTTGGTGGATTTAGGAATGTCCTAACCTAAACTTGTAGCGCTATATCAGTACCTTTTGATATATTGTATCATAGGGAGTAGGAGAGTGTGGGAAGAAATTAAATAGGTGGTAGCGCATTGTAACGCTCCTGCATTACTCGGCCATGTTTGTTACGAGAACAGTGGGAGCATCTTGCTCCCGTGCCAGGTATCCCTCTTTGCTGTAAACATTACGGGAGCAGCAGTTATAGCGCTTTCCATTGTTATGAGGTACACCCGCGCGGGCAAGATGCCCGCACTACAATATTTTCACGATTTACCCTGTACATCATTTGCCCAAAATCTGCTGTATTACTTCTTCTCTCTTCCTTCTTACTTATTCCTTCTTCCTTCTGCTATATAATCTAAACAATTCCCAATATTTAACTTACAAAAATGACAACTGAAGTTCAACAACTCAATTCTGATTCTTTTCTAATTTCTCCAGCTATTTCTGAGACTTTTTCGGCAAAAGTTTCTCCTTTAAAATTAGGAGTTCTTGCCTCTGGGAATGGTAGTAATTTTGAGGCTATTATGGAGGCTATAAATAATCAAAAATTAAATGCTCAAGTTCAGGTAATGATTTATAATAATCCTGGAGCAAAGGTTAAAACAAGAGCAGAAAAATGGGGCGTACCAGCAATATTATTAAATCATAGAGAATGCAAAAATAGAGAAAAATTTGACGGCAAAATTGTTGAAACTCTACAAGAATATGATGTCGAATGGGTAATTATGGCGGGTTGGATGCGAATTGTTACTAAAGTTTTAATTGATGCTTTTCCTAATCAAGTTATCAATATTCATCCCAGTTTATTACCTAGTTTTCGAGGTATTAAAGCTATCGAACAAGCATTAGAAGCTGGAGTGAAAATAACTGGTTGTACGGTACATTTAGTAGATGTAGAAGTAGATAATGGTCCAATTTTAATGCAGGCGGCTGTACCAATTTTGCCTGATGATACACCAGAAACTTTACACGAAAGAGTTCAAATACAAGAACATCAAATTATTGTCGGAGCTATTGCTCTTGCTGCATCAACTTAGAAGGCAGAAGGCAGGAGGCAGGAGGCAGAAGGAAGAAGGAAAAGAAAGGTTCAAAAGGAAAGCATAGGGCAGAAGGCAAAAGAATGTTTTTTCCTATTATTCCCTGTTCCCTGTTCCCTGTTCCCTGTTCCCTATTCCCTGGTTAAAAATTCTGCATCTAGTTCTGGAAGGGAGGGATTAATTCTAATACCAGAAGCAATTTCAAAACCTGCTGGTGTAGTAAGTCTAGGTTCAATTAAACAATACCAATGTACTTGGGGTTCTTCTGCTTTATAACGAGCAGCAGTGTTAATTACATAATTATAATCTGGGTCGTTTAATTTTTCTGATAATTTGGTGAGAATATTTTTAAGAATTAATGCAAAATCTGACTTTTCTTGCTCTGAAATACTACCAAAATCACCTTGATGTTCTTTGGGCATTATCCAGATTTCAAAAGGTGCTTTAGCTGCAAATGGAATAAAAGCTAAAAAGGATGAATTTTCCTCAATTACTCGCGTTTTATTTTGTTTTTCAAATGCTAATATATCACAGTATAAACAGCTCCCAAATTCATCATAATATCTTTGAGCTTCCTCCTCTTGCCAGCGCCGATGTTGGGGAACAATGCTAGTAGCAATAATTTGAGAATGGGGATGGCGTAAAGAAGCTCCCGCTCTTTCACCATGGTTTCTAAATATAATGACCATCATACTTTCATCTATTTCCATAAGTTCAATGTAACGTTGATGGTAAGTATCAATTATATTCTCTACTTCTTGGATAGACATTGTGGGAATATCTTTGCTATGGTCGGCATTTTCAATAATTACTTCATGTCTACCATAACCAGGCATTGTTAGATAAATTCCTTCTAATTTTCGTTCGGTATTTTCTTCAGGGGTTAAAGCAGGAAATCTATTAGGAATAACGCGCACTTGCCAGTTAGTATTTTCTGGGTTTTGTTTCTCTAATAAAATACCTCCTAGACGCTCTTCATTGCCAGGACAAAAAGGGCAGTCTGGAGAGTGACTTTCTACTTTTTCTTGTACTATATTTTCTTGTTGAAAGTCCTGGGGACGTTTGCCTCGGTTTGGTGCATAAATAACCCATTCTCTTGTGGTTTTGTTGAGCCGAATGTGACTTTTGTTCATATTATTTAGCAATCTTGTAGATTTTAGGGAATAGTTCAACAATTAATAATTAATAATTAATAATTAATAATTAATAATTATTACCTCAAAGGCAAAGGGCAAGAGGCACTTATGCTCTTTGCGCAGCATTCCGTAGGAAAGGGAATTAAGCAATTTTCCTTTCTTCCTTCTGCCTTCTTCCTTCTTCCTTCTGCCTTCATTTCTCTGGTAAATTTAGCTGAGAGGAAAATTCTCTAGAATATTTAGCTTGTTGCCAGTTATTAGCAGATTTAATCTGTAATGGGTTCAACCCTTTTACTTTTTGTAGGTTGGTATCTTGTAGATTAGCATCTTGAAAATTTGCTCCTTGTAAATTTGCTTCTTGTAAGTTTACTCCTTTTAAATTGGCACTTTGAAAGTTAGCGTTTTTCAGATAACAACCTTGCAAATTTGCTCCTTTTAAATTTGCTTCTTGTAAGTCAACTCCCTGAAGATTTCCTAATATATAAGCTCCCTCTAAATTCGCTTTTTGTAAATTTGCTTCTAAGAGATTAACTCCTTCAAGATCGGCATTTTTTAGATTTGCTGAACAAAGATTTGCTTTTTGAAGTTGAGTTAAGAGAAAGAAAGTATCTTGAAGATTTGCTCCCCACAGAAAAGCTCCTTGTAATTGAGTTAATTCAAATTTACCTCCTTGAAGATTGGCTTCTAAAAGTTTTGCTCCTTGAAGATTTGCTTCTTTAAAATCTACATCTACTAAATTAACTTGGTCTAAATTGGTTTTAGGTAAAGATAAACCTTTTAAACAAACGCCTCCTTTTACAAGTTCTTCTAGCGCTTTGATTCTAGCATAGCTAATTTGTAATCCTTGGGCAGAGTCAATTACTTGCCAAGCTTGATAATGGGATTTCTTTTTTCCCCACCTAAGATAAATTACTAATGCTGTGACAACGCTAATATTTTCAATAGTTCCTAGAATTTCTGAGTCTTTAAGGGATTGTAGAAAGGCTTTACCCCACTCTGTTTTTTGTTCTATGGTATTTTCAATATAAATAATTCCTAAAATCAACAAAATAACGGTGAGTAAAATAGTAGCAACTTCTAATAAAGTATAGACAGACCTCAGTATACTTCTGAGTAATCTTGCGAATTTTCGCTGATTATTTAGTGAGGAAAAATATTTGTTAAAAGAAAGCATATTTGCAGGATTATAAGTAGGTTTTTATCAGGAGAAAATAAATACATTTGATGCACTTTTAATTGTGGTATTAAGGTAAGGCAGAGGGCAGAAGGCAGAAGGGTTAGAAGGATTTGGATAAATTAGCTTTTCGTAACCAGATTTGGTATCAAACCCCATCCAATTTATCACTTATTATCCGGACATGATATAAATACATTGTTTATAGACTGGCTACAGGAGAAAATGGTGAAAATTTAGGATTTTGATACTTTGACTAATATATAGCAATCAGGAATGAGTTGTGAGAATTGAGGTGTTTCTTAAAAGTGTAGAATATAGCAATTATTATATTCATATGATACGTTTTTTCCTCTTCTCTGTTCCCAGCTCCGGTGTTCCCTCCATACCTAAAAATTGCCAATATCTCACAACTCAAATCATATTGCTATAGTGTTTTCAAATGAGATATTAAACAAGAATTGGTTATTTACTAACAGTAAAAAATCCAGTAAACTTTCTTATACCAATTCCCATGTATTAGTGCTATATTTGGGCAATACTTTAGTTGTCAACTAATCAGTACAAGCCAAATCACTTTGCATGCTAATTTTAGCTTGCGTTAATGTTAATTAGGGTTTACCGATCTAATATCAAAGTCTTTACTGATATTGGTTTTAGCCTTTTTAGATCAGAAATACCTGATTTTCGCCTTATAAAGCTCAAAAGTGAGTATTCTGGCATATAGTTGGGCAGAGTTGGCAAGGGATAATTTTTCTGACTACCTCCTCTACAACTCCCTCCAACTCTTGATTCTTAGCTACTCCCTACTCCCTACTCCCTACTCCCTACTCCCTGCCTTAGCAAAAAGACTT
>NZ_CEZPJD010000656.1:3247-4576 GCF_983059655.1 Okeania sp. | reverse complement strand
TTCCCAAAGCAGCAGGAGGAGTAGATTTACCTGCTAAACCAATCAAAGCTAATAGAGCAATAACATAAGGCAACATCTCTAAAAATTGATAGGGAATATTCAGATTAAAAGCTTGAACTCTCAATTGCAAAGCTTCTGTTGCTCCAAATAATAAACAAGCTAAAACTGTATTAACTGGATGCCATCTACCAAATATTATGGCTGCCAAAGCAATAAAACCTTTTCCACTACTCATGCCTTCGGTGAAAAATTTCACATGAACTAATGCTAAATAAACTCCTCCTAAACTTGCTAAACAACCACTAAAACCTACGCTTAAATAACGCACTAAATTAACAGATATTCCGGCTGTTGCTGCTGCTTGAGGATATTCACCAACTGCTCTTAAAGCTAAACCCCAACTGGTATGAAAAATCAGATAAGTACAAACCGGAATTAATAATAAAAGTAAATAAAATAATAAGTCTTGATTGAAGAATATTCCTAAAATTGGCAAATCTTTTAATCCCAAAAAATTGATAGTTTCAATACCGGGTAGAGCAATTGTGCCACTGTCAAATAATACCCTAGCTCCATAAGCAGTTAATCCTGATACTGCTAAATTTATTGCTAAACCAGAAACTAATTGATTAACTTTTAAACTGACACAAAGATAGGCATGAATTAAGCCTAAAATTCCTCCGGCAAAAATTGCTACTAATGTTCCGATCCAGACATTTTCTGTGGAAATAGAAACAGCAGCACTAACAAAAGCTCCTGTTAATAACATTCCTTCTAAAGCAATATTAAGAATGCCGGAACGTTCGGAAAATATTCCACCTAAAGCGGCAAAAGCTAGAGGAACAGAAAGTCGAATTGTGGCAGATAAATAATCAGAGAAAAAGTCGATATTTGTCATTTTTTGATGATTGTTTTTGATGAAAAGTTAGTCATTAATCAGAAAGTTTAAAGGTGGTGCATTGTAATGGTTGTCTATTGTAATTATTTTGCTTAAGGGAATAGTGGGAGCATCTTGCTCCCATCCTATTTATTCTTCATAAGGTACACCTGTCGCGGGCAAGATGCGCGCACTACAAAGGTTTTATTATTAATACAGGACTTAGGCAAAGGCACTATCTATAGAGTTGATTAACTATTGGACAATAGTATTGAGCGCTATATATAGCTTATCTGCGTAAGTCCTAATTAATATTTATCGTTTATATCTTGGAACCTATTTATTCTTCATCAGCTACACCCGTCGCGGGCAAGATGCCCGCACTACAATATTCGGAACTTAGGCAAAGGCACTATCTATAGAGTTGATTAACTATTGGACAATAGTATTGA
>NZ_CEZPJD010000656.1:0-3147 GCF_983059655.1 Okeania sp. | reverse complement strand
ACTTAGGCAAAGGCACTATCTATAGAGTTGATTAACTATTGGACAATAGTATTGAGCGCTATATACAGCGTATCTGCGTAAGTCCTAATATTATCATCAATATTGATACTTTATATCTTAGAATCTGTTGTAAATCTTTTTCTTTGCTCTTGAAACGCCAAACTTATTGCCAAAAACAACACTGTCAAACCTTGAATAGCATAAACAATAGTTATGGAAACCCCCGCACTCCGCTGCATCACATTTGCCCCACTCCTGAGAACACCAAAAAATAAAGATGTTAAAACTACTGCCAGTGGGTTGCCTCGACTTAATAACGCAATGGCGATCGCGTCAAAACCATAACCAGGAGAAAAGTTTTCAAATAACCGATATTTGGCTCCCAATACTTCTGCGCTTCCTGCTAAACCTGCTAAACCACCGGATAAACCCATAACTGCGAGAATAGTATGGTTAACAGAAATTCCGCTGTAACGAGCTGCAGTAGGGTTTTGCCCCACGGCATCCACTTGATAACCGAAAGCTGTAAACGACAACACCACCGCTAAAATTATGGCAATAGCTAACCCCAATAAAATTCCGGCGTGGGCTTGAGTTTTGGGCAAAATTATCGGTAAACGTGCTGACTCCGCAATTAGAGGTGTATACGGACTAGGAGCGTCGGGGGCGATAAGTGGTTCATTTACCATGTAATTGACAAAATTTTGAGCGATGTAGTTGAGTAATAGGGTAGTCAACACTTCGTTTAAACCACGGGTAACTTTGAGAAAACCAGCGATCGCTCCCCAAAATGCTCCGAGAAGAAAACCTGCCGTCAATGCTAGAGGTAAATGTATCCATATTGGGAAGTTAGGCAAATATAGTCCGGCGACAACACTGCCTAAAGCTCCCATATAAATTTGCCCTTCCCCACCGAGATTAAATAAACCCGCTCGTAATGCTATTAATATTCCTAAACTTGCTAGTAATAGTGGGGTGGTTTTGCTGAGGGTATCGCTGAAACCAAAGTAGGTGGTTAGAGATTCTTGGAATAGAGCGGTATAAGCAGTTACAGGATTGGTTTTTGCTAAGAGCATTAGAGCTGCTCCTGTTAATAAGGCGGCGAATACTGCGAATATTGGGAGTATAATTTTCTGCATCAGTTTGTAGTTGGGTTTTAGCTCCTAAAAATTTTATCTCAATATTATGTCTGTTTTTGTTCACCCACAATAAAAACCATAAACCGTAGGTTGGGTTAAGCGGCAGCGCAACCCAACAGAAAACTTCTCAAGTTACTGTACCATTATGGCTTTATTACCACCGTTTATTTTTGTTGGGTTTCCTCCGTCAACTAAAAATTTTATCTCAATATTATGTCTGTTTTTGTTCACCCACAATAAAAACCATAAACCGTAGGTTGGGTTAAGCGGCAGCGCAACCCAACAGAAAACTTCTCAAGTTACTGTACCATTATGGCTTTATTACCACCGTTTATTTTTGTTGGGTTTCCTCCGTCAACTAAAAATTTTATCTCAATATTATGTCTGTTTTTGTTCACCCACAATAAAAACCATAAACCGTAGGTTGGGTTAAGCGGCAGCGCAACCCAACAGAAAACTTCTCAAGTTACTGTACCATTATGGCTTTATTACCACCGTTTATTTTTGTTGGGTTTCCTCCGTCAACCCAACCTACAAAATACTATATTGACGGCTGAAACGCTTATCTGTTAAAGTCCACAAGTCTCTGCGCGAGAGAATAGTGCCCCCTCTAAACCAATGAAACCCCTATCTCTCAACATCAACGACCAGGGCTTAAAGGAGGAGCTATAAATAATATAAGAATATGGATAGAGGTGGTCAATCTGCACCACAGGAGAGGCGTATAGGTCTGAGTAATTTTCCCAAATTTTTTTATCACGATTATTATAATCCTTCGTACCACAAATACTTTGATAAATTTTCTTTTGCACAGAAAAGCCAAACTTACCATCACTATATTTTACCCAAAGTTGGTCTATTATGCGGAGGTCTTTACAAGGAAATTGCCCCAT
Source organism: Okeania sp. (assembly GCF_983059655.1). Lineage (NCBI taxonomy): Bacteria > Bacillati > Cyanobacteriota > Cyanophyceae > Oscillatoriales > Microcoleaceae > Okeania > Okeania sp. Next base: position 1,115 of record NZ_CEZPJD010000656.1, on the reverse strand, counting down.
ATCTTTTACCCTCAGCCAACGTTCCTCCTCTCGCCCTGCAACTTGTAACATAACTTGATAAGTTTCCATATCTGCCTCTTCCCACTTCTTAGTAGCTAGAAATTCACGAAGTTTAAAATATTTAGGAGGTATTCCTTGTGGTGAAACTTCCAGGAGTCTTTTAATAGAAGCATTTTGGAAAATACAATTGTCCTGGTTTTCTCCCTCATTGTTTGTTTGAGGGCAAAGTAATTTTGATATTTTTGGGTAATTACTAATCCAATAATTTGCATTTCCTTCATCTTGAGAATTAGGTGTAGATTTAAGACTGAGTATAATAGAATTATTTGACTGAATAAATTTATCAGAAGCATATTTTTCTAACTCAGCAAGTAGATATTGATTCCTCTTTAGTGCCAAAAGAAGACGGGGATACTGAAGCGTCAGTGCCGTAAACTTACTTATTTGTTCTATGGTTATTATTTCTTTTTCTGTCTCATCCAAGGTAATTCCAATAGAATAATAAGTAATATAAATTCTTAATCTCAGGGTATTAATATATTGTTTTAAACGCCGGGGATTATAATCAAAAAATTCAGCAGCTATTCTGATAGCTAATTTCAGACTTTCTTGGTCTAAATCTTTTTCAATAATCGGGAAAATAGATGAGTCTGGATATGGCAGAGTTTTTTCTGGAGTTCTTTTGATTAGTATTGCTTTAAGAACTTGGTGCAATACTTCTTGTTTTGCTTCATTATCAGAAATTAGTAGGGAATATGCAATTAGTGAAAATTTGGGATAATCCAATATTTCTGGTATCAAATCTTTCAAGATTTCTGGTATCAAATATATCCAAATTTTAGGGTATCTCCAATATGGTAACTCAAAATTAACTATAGAATAAGATATTAAAAAGTATACAATAAGCTGAATATTAGATGAAAATAATATTTTGATTAAACCCAAAAAACTATAAGGAATCCCCAAAAAGTATTTTTCTGCAGAAGCTTTTGTTTCTGCCGGCATTTCAGAGATTTTTTCAACAAAACTATCCAATGTTTTTTGAGAAGGTGCAGGAACAGAGAATGATAATTGCACAAACTTTTCCAGAAAACTAAAACCATAATCAACCTTTT
>NZ_CEZPJD010000655.1:0-4585 GCF_983059655.1 Okeania sp. | reverse complement strand
GACTGGAGTTTTCCTGAAAACGTTGGTTTTAGTGCCTTTATCTCCATCGGTTCCATGTTAGATGTAGATTGGGGCGACCTCATCTATTATCTCGGTGATGATCCCCACACCAAGAGTATTGTAATTTATATGGAATCAATTGGTAATGCGCGGTCGTTCCTGTCTGCTGCTAGGGAAGTAGCATTAACCAAGCCAATAATAGTAATCAAAGCAGGTCAAACCGAGGCTGCTGCAAAAGCTGCTGCTTCTCATACAGGTTCCCTCACAGGTAGTGATGAAGTTCTCAATGCTGCTTTCCGTCGCTGTGGAGTATTGCGGGTGAATCGTATTTCTGAACTATTTGATATGGCAGAAGTAATGGCAAAACAACCACGGATTCCCAAAGGACCAAAATTAACAATTATTACTAATGCTGGGGGACCAGGAGTTCTCGCTACTGATGCTCTGATTGCTACTGGTGGGGAACTTGCTCCACTGGCAGAAGAAACCATTACTCAAATGAATGAATTTTTGCCCACTCACTGGAGTCATAGTAACCCTATTGATATTCTTGGTGATGCTGACCCCGAACGTTATCACAAAGCCCTAGAAGTAGCAGTCAAAGACCCTAATACTGATGGTTTGCTAGTAATTTTGACTCCTCAAGCGATGACAGACCCCACTCAAACCGCAGAACAGTTGAAACATTATGCTCAGACTGCCAAAAAACCAGTATTAGCAAGTTGGATGGGAGGAGATGAAGTAACCACAGGTGAAACAATTCTCAATCGTGCTAGTATTTCCACTTATCGTTATCCAGACGCAGCAGCACGGTTGTTTAACTTTATGTGGAAATATAGTTATAACCTGCAAGGCATATATGAAACACCAGTGCTAGCACAAGACCAAGAAGAAGGTCCTAACTCTTCTCTAGTGGAGCAAATTATCAAAACTGCTCGGGATGCAAACCGAACTATTCTCACCGAGTCTGAGTCGAAACAGGTTTTGGCTGCTTATGGTATTCCTATTGTGCAAACATTGGTTGCCAAAACTGAAGCTGAAGCAGTGGAACACGCAGATGTTATTGGTTATCCCGTAGTGCTGAAGCTGTTTTCTGAGACAATTACTCACAAAACTGATGTGGGCGGAGTGCAGTTAAATCTCAAAGATGCAGCAGCGGTAAAATGGGCATATCAGAATATTCAAACATCTGTAGCTGAGAAAGTGGGTTATGAGCATTTCTTAGGGGTAACAGTCCAACCGATGTTAAGCTTAGACATTGGTTATGAATTGATTATTGGTAGCAGCATCGATCCACAATTTGGTCCGGTATTGTTATTTGGTACAGGCGGACAGTTGGTAGAGGTGTTTAAAGACAGGGCAGTAGCATTACCGCCTCTGAATACAACTCTTGCCCGTCGTATGATAGAGCAAACAAAAATCTATCAAGCTCTCAAAGGTGTTCGGGGGCGTAAAGCTGTTGATATGGCAGCATTGGAAAAGCTAATGGTGAAATTTAGTCAGTTGGTGGTAGAGCAACCTTGGATCGAGGAAATAGATATTAATCCACTTTTAGCTTCTTCAGAACGTTTAATTGCTTTGGATGCACGGGTAGTTCTCCATGACAAAAGTGTAGGTGTAGAAAAATTGCCATCACCAGCTATTCGTCCGTATCCGACTCAATATATCAAACCTTGGCAAATGAAAAATGGTGCTGAGGTAACTATTCGTCCTATTCGTCCAGAGGATGAACCGTTAATTGTTCAGTTCCACAAAACATTGTCTGAGGAAAGTGTGTATTTTCGTTATTTTAACTTTCTCAAATTGAGTAGACGCATTGCTCACGAACGGTTAACTAGGATTTGCTTTATTGATTATCATCGGGAAATGGCATTAGTAGTGGATTATAAAAATCCGGAAACAGGAAACCATGAGATTTTAGGAGCAGGTCGCTTGAGTAAGTCACATGGAGTAAATGAAGCAGAATTTGCCATGTTAGTGAGTGACCCCTATCAACGTCAGGGGTTAGGGACAGAATTGTTATTGCGGCTAGTACAAATTGGTCGAGATGAGCAGTTAGAGGGAATTGTTGCCACAATTTTAGCTGAGAATATAGCTATGCAACGAGTTTGTGAGAAAGTAGGTTTTGAATTGCAGCGTAGTGCTGAGTTAGTAGAGGCAAAATTGACAATTTCTGGTTAAGTAGTACTTAGCGATCGGCTATTAGCTATCAGCTTCTCAAGGTGTATAATGGGGGATTAAAACCCCCATAAAATCGCACCACGCACTTTTGAAACCAAGCTTCATATAAGCCTTGGGTATGTAATAAGTGATCAATGTTATTTGTCTTTTTTGGTTAGTTTGGGTTAGACTTGCGTTATTCAAACAGTAATAATATCATGTCCAGATAATCAGTGATAAAAAAACCTTTTCCCTTCTAACCTTTTCTTTCCTTCTGCCTCCTGCCTCCTGCCTTCTGCCTTACCTCCTCCAAGGAAATCGAAGATTCTTTTTTCTTGCTTCCTGCCCCACAGATGCGAGCCAGGAGCAATGGAGGGAGTGAGAGAAATTACAAATGCTTGCCTTAGTCCTGTACAAGACTGTTGGTTTATCAAACATCTTCTGGATTGAGGGGACGAAGAGTACATCCCATACTTCCTTGATGTGGTCCACCACAACCTTTGATAGCGAAATAACCTCTAATATATAATGCACCTCTATTATAAAACATATCAGCATCTTTTGGAGAGTTAGACCTATCAATTGAAAACCCAACTCCCTCACACTTGAGTAGTGAAGGTTCTTCATTGGTTTCTAATTCTTTAAAACAGTTTTCCCAAAGGTGGAGATGATTAACTCTAAAATCATCACCACGAATAATATTTCCTTCATTGGTACCATTAGGAATATAAGATGCATTTATGAAAACTTTTTCTCCTTGATTTTCAAATATAAAATTCGTAAAAGCCTTACTTTTCTGATAATTCCCAATTTCTCCTTCAAATCTCGGTATTTTAGGTTTAGGATTAATATTAACTTGGGTTTGTCTTGAACCATTTATTATTGGTGCATTTTCTATATTGGCGTTAGTCTGTCCTAAACCACCTGTTATTTGTATACCTCCTGTATTGATGTTTCTAAAAGTTGTTTCAGTATGAGTAAAAGAATAAGCAGCAAACACAAGTCCAATAATCGAGGCAATTGAGACCCAAAAAGATATTTTTTTCATTTTTATAAATTTAAAATTAAGTAATGAGATTCAAATGTTTCTACTCCCAAATAATATCATGTCCGGTTGAACAGTTATAAATAAACGACGAAGGAGTCAGGAGACAGGAGACAGGAGACAGGAGGGTAGAAAGAAGAAGAAGGAGAAAGTTTTTTTATCACTAATTATCCGGACATGATATAATCCCCAAAACAGGAAGATTTTATTTCTATTGAATTTTCTTATAGCTGATAGCTGACGGCTGAATGCTTACAAAAAAATTAAGGGCGAAGTATTTACTGCGAGAATTTCAGCCACGGTCTAACTCCCGTTGTAAGTCTTTAAAATCAACATTAAACACATCTATTTTTTCTCTTGCCAAACTAGCGAGAAAATCTCGACGGTTTAACCCGGCAACTTGAGCCGCTTTTTCTTGAGAAATCTCTCCTTTTTGATACCAATATATAGCTGCTGCTAAACGCATATCTTGAACAAATTCTTCAGGCAGCTCAACGGCGGGCAGAAAAAATTTATTCTGGTAAATTAATAGTAATTTCTGACATGGCTATTTATGTAAAATCACTAGGATTTTTAATCATATAAAGTAGAAGTTTTGATGGATATTTGAGACAATATCCTAATAGGAACTTTACCATTATTTCTGCTAAAAACCTAATCCTTTTTTCCAGATCAATATTCCCTCTAACGGCGACTATTCCCACCTTTCTCTAAAACATTACAAATCAGCAACGCCAAAGTTATGAACCGTATTAATATAATCCAACATTTCACCAGTGTTTCTGACAAGTACATCAGCTCCTGCTTGTTTTAATTCAACAGAACTTCCATATCCCCAAAGAACACCTATACATTTAGCTGAAACCTTGCGACCAGCATTCATATCATAAGAGCGATCGCCTATCATTAAGAGAGTATGTCCATCGTTTAACTTAATTATTTCTTCGAGAAGATCGTGCTTTTGCCGTTGTGCATCACAGCCTAATACTTGTACAAAATATTTTTGAAGATCGAAATATTTGATTATAGATTTTGCGATATCAGTTCTCTTTGATGTTGCTACATATAATCTAATTCCGCGAACAATTAAAACTTCTAGCACTTCCTGGATATCTTCATATAAAACGTTTTCCATATATCCAATAGAGACATATCTTTCCCGATAATATGAAATTGCCTCCTCAATAATTACAGCATTTCTTGTATTCAGTATTTCGGAGAAAATCTCATTCAGAGGAGGTCCAATATACTGATTTAGATCGGCAGGTTCTTTTCTCGGCGCACCAACTTTCTCCAGAGCATAGTTAATTGAAGTGGTAATACCTTTAGAGGGATTACTCAGTGTTCCATCCAAATCAAAAGCAATTACTGTCATTTCAG
>NZ_CEZPJD010000654.1:0-4598 GCF_983059655.1 Okeania sp. | reverse complement strand
TAATGGGCAACTTATTGGTAACTATAAACCAGGATATGAAAACTATGGCAACCTATTTAAAATTATCGGCGAACTTCCTCACAATAGTTGTTTTATTCTGAATAGTTGGGAGCCACCTTTAGAAATTTTCAACTTTACAGATAATGACTCAGCAGTACGTTTATTTCAGTTGACTGGTTTAACGGAAAAGGTGGCGCGTGAGATGCTCAAAAATAGAGGATTATTAGATGAGGAAAAATGGCAAGAATTGATAAATTTCTATCAAGGTAATCCCCAATGGTTAAAATTAGTAGGACAGACAATTAAAAATTTATTTGGCGGGAGTGTCGCTCAATATTTGAGTTATCAACCATTATTTTTGTGCAGTGAATTAACCAATATTTTCCAGCAGCATTTTCAAAGATTATCTGAGTTAGAAAAACAAGTGCTATGTCAACTCAGCAACCAACCAAAATCTGTTTCAGTTTCCCAACTATTAGAAAAATCCCAATTATCATCACCAGAATTATTTCAAACATTACTATCTTTAGAAAGACGAAGTTTGATAGATAAAATTTTAGAAGAAAATCAGACTTTATTTATCGTTAAACCTATATTTAGGCATTATATAGAACAAATTATAAATCGTTGTTAACTTCTGATAAAACTAGAATGTAATTGTATTTATAGCGATTTTTATCTCAGTTAAGCATAACTGTAGTCGGCAAGATGCTAAAATATAAATTTTGCCAAAAGTATTGTTTATGAAACCATTAATATTAGATATTTTTTCCGGTGCAGGTGGATTTAGTCTTGGTTTTAAATGGGCGGGTTGTCAAATTATTGGTGCTATAGAAATAGATAAATGGGCATCAGAAACTTTTGCTTATAATCATCCAAATGCAGTTGTTATCAATCAAGATATTACGACTATTACTAATAGAGATATAGCAGGGATTTGGAGTAATAATAAACCACAAATTGTGATAGGTGGTCCTCCTTGTCAAGGATATTCTATTTGTAATAAAAATTCTGGAGACCCTAAAGACCCTAGAAATAACCTTTTTAGAGAATTAATCAGAGTAGCTATAGTGTTTGAGCCAGAAATATTGATTATGGAAAATGTACCTAACCTGATAAAAATTAGGACTCATTCTCAAACGAAAGTTATTGATATTATTGAAGAGGAGTTTAATAAAATTGGGTATCACGTCTACATAAATATATTGGAAGCTACAGCATACGGAGTACCTCAAATCAGAAAACGTTTATTTATTGTTGCTTCAAAACAGGAACTAGAAAATCCTTTTCCCTTACCAACTCATGGAGTATTAACCAATCGGCAAATGTCTTTATTTGAAGAAAATTTAAAGTTATGTCCGACATTATGGGATGCTATTTCTGACTTGCCGACCTTAGAAGCTGGTGAAGGAAAAGAAGAGTCAAATTATTTAAAACAACCATCGAATGAGTATCAAAAATTATTGAGAAATGGAAATAACATTCTGTTAAATCATAAAGCTATGAATCACACTCCAAGAATGGTCAAAAGATTTGCCACAATGACTTGGGGAAGTTCTGGAAAAGATGTACCAAAACATTTACAACCACGGCAAAGGAACTCTACAAAAATATCTCAAAAAATCTACGACCAAAATAATAGAAGACTCCACCCAGATAAACCATGCCACACAATTCCAGCGTCATTTTATGCTAATTTTGTTCACCCTTATCAACACAGAAATTTCACAGCTAGAGAAGGTGCGAGAATACAGTCATTTCCAGATAGTTTTAAATTCATGGGTAAACCAACAGTTGTTAGTCATAAGCTATTATCTAGAGAAGGTCGTTTAGCAGAAAAACATTTATGTCAATATAATCAAATTGGAAACGCCGTTCCTCCTTTGTTAGCTAAAGCTATTGCTGATAATATATTAAAACAGTTTTCAAGAATTTAGAATTTAGAATTTAGAATTTAGAATTACCTCTCAAAAGAAAACGGATAGGATTGACGAACAGGAAAATTTTTATTTATTATCCCCTTAAAATGGGAGGCTTTAAACAACAATATCTCGGTAAAATAGAGTCAAATAAAATGTATGTTCAACTGTGCCAGTTTAGAAAAATCACTACAACTGTCTACCCTATTATATGACAACTAAATAACTGTCACCTACATACTAAGTTCTACCTTAATAGTCAGCTTAGGATTGATATTAAGAAAGGCAAGAACACAAGAGTGACACTTTTTAATCTGGTCAGTTTCTATTAATAAGCTGCCAGAGTTCGGGTAACACTTTCTCCCATCTGCCTAAATCATTAAATCAAAAATAACTTAACTGAAAAACCATGAACTTAGTAACAACAATTAACTCTGCTAATCACGCCCAATTTGACCTAGCTGGTTATTGCCATTCCACTCCTAACTATCTACAAACCAGAGCCAGAATTAATTATTTACTCGAACGCTATCTTTCCCAAGATATTCTCACAGAAAGACTATTAGACTTACCCCAACAATTTGAAAATCCTCAACAAAGACCTTGGCAAAAAATTAATTGGCAAGCTATAAATCATAGTCAAATTATTGGTATAGAACCAAAATTATTTTTACAAGTAATTACCTCCGCTGTAGAAATTGAAGCACCAATTCGTTCCTATTCTCAAGAAAGTTGGGGTTATTTACAAACAGCTCATCCTCAACTAGCTAGATTTATGGGAGGTGTAACTGATGAAAATGGGAAAATAATTGAAGCTGGTATTTGGGAAAAAGAAGAACGACAACACGCCCCTGCTTTTAGCAAGATTTATCAACAACTTACAGGGAAAAAATTACAGCCAAAACCTAATATGGTTAATGGTTATCAACCTACTGGAAATGTACGGGCAGAAATCTATAATCATGGAATAAGTAGAATTAGTTCTGAATGGAGTGCGGTATCTATTTATATATGGTTAATGTCTCATTCTACAGGGGCATTACAAATGGCGATCGCTCAACCTTTACAAGATGAAGTTAATCATTTGGCTAAGTTTTGGGGAATCACTAGATGGGGTTTTGGTGATTCGGTTTTTCGGCGAGTTATTGGCAGTATCTCTCGCCTAATTAGACTCTTAAATCATCATCAAAAAGAGCGAACTTCTGGTCAAGATATTATCAAGTTTTATCATTTAAAATATGGTATTGAGATTGGCTATACTTTGATGAAAGTAATGATACAAATGTGTCGTTGGAATTATCATTTAAAAGCTGATGCTTTGACTCAAGTTTTTGGTAATTATCTCAGTTATAGCAATTCCCATGGTAGTAAGGAAGAAGGAAAAGGGAAGAAGGAAGAAGGCTTAAAAGCTTGAAAAAACCTAAATTTCCTGTAGATATTAACCTTTGGGTTTACACAAACGATACCAGCGGACATGATATAAGGGGATAAAAAAATAGAATATTGCTTATCTCAAACCTCCTTATTAGACATCTCCAGAAAATAGGCAACAGGCAACAGGGAGAAAGAATTGATAATTTATGGATAATAATTGATTTAATTTTTAATTTTTGGAGATGTCTATTGCAGAGGTATTGATAACTGATAACTGATAACTGATAACTGAAATGACTCCCCTACTCCTTCACCAAACGTCGATGTTCTTGACTCAGTAACAAAACACCCATAGTAACAATAACTATACCAAGCAGTTGTAAACTATTGAGAGTTTCTTGAATTGTCAACCATGCTAAAATAGCAGTTAAACTAGGATTAGTTGCACCTATTGTTGCAGCAGAAGTAGCACCAATCAGACGAATGCCATAATTAAACATTAAATGACCAGCCAAGGTGACAATTGCCGATAAAAATCCGCCAATCCACATAGACATCCAATTAAGACCGCTACTTCCTTGCCAAATTAATAAGCTACAAGCAGATAGCCCTAGAGCAGTGGCAAAACTAATCCAAGTAAAAGGTACTGGATGCAGAGCTTCAAAACTTTTTTGTGCATTTACAGTGTAAAGTGCATAGGAAAGTCCAGAGCCAATACCGAAAATTACTCCGACCGCATTATAACTATCGGATGTAGTCTGACTGTAGGGAATAGTCAAAAAAGTGCCTAGTAACACTACTATCATCACCATCCAGCGAAAGCGAGTAGGGGGAATACCTAAGAATAGCCAAGAAAATAATGAAGTGAACATCGGGTAAGTAAAAAATAGAGTTAATGCAACTCCAGTTTCAATTAATCCAATAGATACATAAAGCATTGCTAAGTAAAGAAACATAAGCATCCCGCCACCAAGCGATCGCCACAAAAGGGGACGAGATTCAGTATTTCCTAATTCTCTAACATTTTGCCAAGTTTGCGGGTAGAGTTTCGTGGCGAAGGATGCCATCAACGGAACAACCAATACCATTCGCATGAACATGAGCAAAAATGAATTTTGTAGGGTGGGAGTAACAAACCCTCCTGTCTGAAAAATGCCAAAAATTGTCTGTTCGTTGAATAAAACTCTGACAATGACATTTTGGAAACAGAAACAGAATGATGCAAATATAACAATGAAAAAACCAAGCATATAATTTATAGTAAAGGACTTTTTCAAGACCTTGACTATTGTGACATTAATTATA
>NZ_CEZPJD010000653.1:0-4605 GCF_983059655.1 Okeania sp. | reverse complement strand
GCATTCCCTCACAGGAGTCGGCGTTCCGCAAGCGAGCTGTCGGCGGCGCGGGGTCTGACCGCTATTGCCTACTGCCAAATGAGCTGCGCACAGCGCTATATTTATCCAAACAGTTGTGTTTGTCCTTGAATTTCTTCAGATCCCCGATGAATTGTTCGACTACCTTTAGGAATGTAAATCCAGCCAAACTCTTGCAGGCGGTAAGTTAAATTAGAAATGCTGACGCCTAACTCATCCTTAATTTTATAAAGATTTGACCACTTAGTTAAATCTTTACCTTGTCTTTTCTCCTCAAGGATCGATTTTGGCATCAATAAACAGCCTGCAAAATATTGAGCTTGCCATTCAATAGAATCAATTTTGCTGCCACTTGCACCCCGACAAACAAAAGGTTGTTCTGACTGATTTGGCGTTCCATAATCACCTAGATCGAGTTCTAACTGTTTCGCAACTCCATCTGCTTCATCCTGATTAATATGCAGCACCCAATGACCAATTTCATGGGCAAGTGTTGATTCTTGAAAGCCTTGGGGCTTGTCTAAAATCTTTTCGTTGAGTTCAATCAGTCGTTCGGTTGGTAAAATTCGGGCAGCGATCGCTCCCCCTTCGTCAGGAGGAATTTCATCCCAAACTACTCCCAAGTCTAAAAAATCAGCAACTAAAGAAGCTTCAAAAGGCCACCTGGGAGCAAAATTTGTGGTTTTATGCATTCGCCTGAGAATATCATTTGCCCTATGCTCAATCGACTCCTTGCGATAAAAGCAATACGGTTTAAGGATACTCACGGTTCATTCTCCCTCTGTTGCAGCTTGAGATATTGTTTGAGCGAATTCAGGATTTTCTTGCATTCGTCGGAACAATGCTAGCATCTCTTTTGGATTTTGCTTGAGAATCTCCTCATACTGTTGAGGAATTCTGCCAGCGAGGAAAATTAATTCCTCTTCATCTAAATCGAGATTCCTAGCTAATCCACGAATCACTTCTTCTTTTGGTGCATAGTCGGCGCGATCGTTCTCTAGCTTGGACAAATATGTAAAGTCCACTCCTAAGAATTTGGCCAACTCTCGTTGGGAATATCCTTTGTCTTTACGGGCCTTTCTAATTAACTTTCCAAAACTTTTTTCCACGGCTTTTACCTCCTAATAAGTATTTTAAGCAACTTTGACGAAAATTTCAACTATACTCTTGACGATAAAATCAACTAGCGCTACAATAGATTTAGTTGAAAAAAAAATCAACACATGAGACACTACTAGTAAGGTTGAAATTTAAGTCAATTAAATTACGACCCTATATATGGAGTCATACTCAAGTTGGTTAATTGTGAATTTATGAGAATCTCAACAAGTACCGCTCACCTGGAGGATAGCATTATGCTGAGAACCTGGACAGATACACACTACAAATTGGAAGACGAAGACTGGCTGTATATTGCCACCCATGAAGAACAGAATTCAGCTTCTCTTGTTTGCCCAGGGTATGCAAGAGACGGGGAAGGCTTCAGTATTCACTTTACTCCTGCTCACATAGAAATGTTAGAGCATTTGTTGGGAGCATTGCGAATTATTAAAGCGCAGCAGGAAGCAACTACAGATTACAAATATCCACAACCAGCAAAGGCTACACATCTTATTAATTAGGGTCTGCTGAGTCTTTTTCAGGAGTAGGGGAGTGGGGGAGCAGGGGAGCGGGGGAGTAGGGGAGTGGGAGAGTAGGGGAGCAGAGAGTAGTTAGGAGAAACGAGGAATTAATTAGGAGATAGTCGAATATATTTGTCAGAGTGATTTTTCTGCTATTCTTCCTGCCTTTTATGCTAAGTTTTTGAGGGTTTTAAACGTGATACAGGCACTTTTTTCGCTCCTTCAACTTACTACTTAATTCATGCATGGGTTTTAGGAGTTAAATAATTTTTTTTCTTCTATAACTCCCTACTTTCTTCAAGGCAGGAAAAAAATAAAATTCAAGGAAATAGAAAGATGTCTAATTCTAATGTTAAAGCAAAAATTTATGTGTTTGGAGCTAAACCGAAACAAGCTTTATTAGTACCAGAAATTCCTATTGCAGTTCGTAACAATTGTCAGTCAGGACAATGGGTGATTGGAGACACAGATTATGGTTCTAAAGTCTCAATGACAATCATCAAATTCAGCAAATTTTTCGGCAATTTAGGTCAAACAATTAATACATTATGGGGTCAAATATGGTTTATTGCTGAGTCAGGGGAATTACCTCAAGGTGTGTTAATGGTGACATATATTAAAGGTCGTTCTTTGAATGATTTTAATCGTTTGATTGCTTCAGTTCAAAGTCAAGGAATAGAGCCAGCAACAGGAATTTTTCTCCCTGAATTTGTCAAGCATAGCGGTCAAAAACCAGATGAAAATGGTGTAGTAAAACCTATCAATTATTACAGCTTAAAATGGCGTTGGCAAGAACGCACAGATTGGTCGATTATTCAGCAGGTAGCAGCGGTGCTTTCTGACGAAAATAATCTATCAAGAATGATTGACTTAGAAGGAACTAGAAAGATGGTTTGCTTAGATAATTTATCTGCTGAAGAAACTGCTAGTTTGATGTTAGCTCATACTAATAGCGATCGAAACTCTTCTTTGTTGAGTGTAAATGTTAGTGATGATAAAGCGTTACCACAGGGAAATGAGTCTTTAACTGCTGCATTATCTTCTTGAAGAAGGAGTCAGGAGACAGAATCAATGTTCGTGGGGATAGTCTCCGACATGCTACTTCGTGTCTACAAAACCTAAACTAATTGTGGACACCGTGCAGACAGTAAGAATTTATACCTTCCAGCCAAAGGCTGTTGATGAATATTTTGCGTCTCTATTGACAGCTTTTAGCTTGGAAGTTTTTGTAGTTTTATGCAAATAAAAAAAATCGAGAAAACTTTAAGAGGTACAAATGAATAAAATTGCTAAATTCAGGATTTATCAGAGTGCCAAAACACCAAAAAAACAGCAATGGGAAAATAGTTTACGAGGAAAATTAGAAGTTAAACATCAAATTAGAACTGATACTATTAATGACCTAGAAAACTTTAGTCAAGATTTACAACATATTAGTTTAGTTGTTGAATCTATTCAAAATAACTACCAGGCATTATTAACAGAAAATAGTCGCTTAAAATCTACTCTTTTAGAGTTAGTAGATGACTGCTACTGCTGGAAAGGAAATCGCTGTGAAAAATGCCAGAAAATTCTTAAGTCATTAGCGCCAGAAACTACTAAGAAAAAATTAAATACTGCCCAAGAATATGAAGATATTTTGAAGCAACTTCGGAAACTGGGTTAAACAATTAATAATGAATAATTAATAATTAATAATTACTCATTACTTCTCTTTGAAAAGAAGAGGATTGACTAAGAATGAAAATTTTTTCTTGTTTATCCTTTAAAGGAGAGGCTTTAAACCTCAATTATTCGGTTAGTTGTCACTATATCACATTAAAAAGCGTTTCCTGACGGAATTTTCCGCAAACAGCATTTAAACAGTTAGCATTTCCTAAGTTTATGCTCCGCAAACAGCGAGTGATTTATGGAGATGAAAGCTAGTAAAATCATCAACATTAGGGAGAAAAAAAATGACACAAACTGCATCAGAAAGTAGCAAATTTAGAGTGATGAAATCATTTGAAGAAATTTTAGCTACTAGGAAAAGTCTTGCATCAAAAGTAGCAACTAAGGAGGAAGAAGCAGAGAAGGAAAAAGGGAAACAAATCCTAGAAACTGCTGCTACTTATACCACAGATAGTATTGTTAAAGGTTTGGCCGATCTGCAATTATATTTTGGTAGTATTGTTAATCAGTTATTAGACAATTTGCATCAAGAATCTACTAAACTTGAGGAGTTAAAGTTTGCTATTGAAATTGAAAATCAACATTTACAAGAGTTACAAAAAATTCGTGTTGTTGCTGATGCACTGCATATTTTAACTCAAGAACATCAAGAAAAGTTAGGATTTCTAGAGCAGAATTTTAGCGAACATCAAGAACATATCGCAAAGGATATGACGACTAAGCGAAAAGCTTGGCAAAAGGAACAACAAGAGTATGAAATAACAATTGAAGAAGAAAATCAATTGTTAATTAAACAACGAGAAAATGAAGCTGCTGACTATCAATATGAATTGGAATACCAGCGTAAAATTGAAATGGATGAATATGAAGAAATGAAGCGGAATTTGGAACGAGAATTACAGGAGTTAAATCAAGAGAAGGAAAAACAATGGCAGGAAAGAGAAAGTTATTTGGCAGAAAATCAAGCTGAATTTGAAGAAAACAGACAGAAAGTTGAAGGTTTTGAAGAAGAGTTGAAACAGGCTTATGTTAAAGCTAAAGATGACGCAATTAAAGAAGCAACCCGACAGGCAAAAGTTAAAGAAGATTTATTTGCAAAAGAATGGGAAGGAATGAAAAATGGTTATGAATTAAAGGTTGAATCTTTAGAAGAAACTATTCAGCGACAAACTGAACAAATTAATGATATTTCTACTCAGTTACAAGCAGCAATGCAGCAAGCACAAGATTTAGCGATGAGAGCTTTTGCTAGTTCTAATAACGGCGCTCAAGCTAAGTAGGGGAGCAGGGGAGT
>NZ_CEZPJD010000652.1:0-4612 GCF_983059655.1 Okeania sp. | reverse complement strand
GACAAAAAGTCTATATCTTTTTCGTAAGCATTCAGCTATCAGCTTTTTAAAGAATAAAGCAAAGACTAAGGTTAATCGTTTGTGTAAACCTAAGTGTGAATATCTAGAGGAAATTTAAGTTTTTTTTCAGACTTTTAATCCTTCCTCCCTCTTTCTTCTTCCCTCTTCCTTCTTCCTTACTTTAGATAAAGAAATTCTTGAAGGATTATTTTTTCCTGATCTAACAGTTATAGTAATAACTTTTGCATCAATTAATCGTACTTCTTTTGGTGGTTTATCTGTACCAGGATTAATTACATATGCAGGAAAACAAGCTGCACTTAAACTCAGTCGAATAGCATTACCTTTCTCAATTTTTATACAAGTTGGCTGTAAAGATATTTTCACTGGTAAGTCATTAGAAACAACCTTGATATAACCTTGGGTAAAATTATAAACATTACCGTTTTGTTTGACTTCAGATAACACAGCTGAAAGGTCAAAACTATTGGTATCTGCTGTACAATAAACTTCTACATAAACATCTCCAGCTATGTGTAAATCTTCTGTTAAAAATTCAGAAGTATAAGTCAAAATATCGGTACGACAATCTAATTCTGAACGTTCAAAAGAACCTGCCGGAAATGTGGCATGACCACCCAATGCTGGAACAGGTCGCCAGGGGTCATGTACGAATATATCATCAGTAGAAATATCTGGACAATTATCGTCAAGTTTCCCTGAATCTTCTCTCATATTCGCAAGTCCTGTACTAGCTAAATAATAGAACTGATAATTATTACTCGGCCAGGAATCAAAATTACGCCATTCGTTACTTCCCATCTCAAATAAAGAAACAGGCGATCGCTCTAATATTCCTGTATTTATTCCTTTGAGAACTTGATCAAACCATAATATTTGCATATCATCTATAGGGTTAGAGGCTGCTAAACCATAATTTACAGCTCCTAATTTTCTTCCCCAAGGAATATGAGACCAAGGACCTACTATTAATTTTTGTAAGAATTTACTGCGAGGAAATATTTTTTGATACAAATTAATTGTACCTCGTAGATAAGTATCAAACCAACCACCAATATGTAACATTGGTAGGTCTACATTTTCTAGATTTGGTGATAGATTTTGCCAGTATTCACCAGGTTGATAATTTTCTAACCATTGATGATAAAAAGAGTCTGGTGCATACTTATTCATTACTTTTGATAAAGCCGGAATTGGAGTGGAAAAAGACAAATTTTTAGCAGCTTGATAAAGTTCTTGATATGCTCCTTCATCTTCTTGTAAACGAGCAGTTTCTGTTGCTAATTGAATTGCCCAACCTAAGTTTGTTTGTAAACGAAATGCTCCCCCTTCATAAGCCCATTCTGAATATAAATTATCGGCAATCATAGCAGGACAAATTGTTTTTAAAGCAGGAAGTTTAGCACTAGCAGCATATAGTTGAGTCATACCTTGATAAGAAAACCCATACATCCCTATTTTGCCAGTGCTACCTGGTAAATTTGCTGCCCAATTAATAGTATCAATTCCATCGTTAATTTCATGGGTAAATAATTGAAATTCTCCCTCAGATGTACCTCTACCTCGTACATCTTGAATAATCACAATATAACCATGGGAAGCATACCATTTTGGATGAGCATAGACTACTGTCGAAGCGATCGCTCTGCCATAAGGTTGCCGCATTAATAGGACTGGAAATTCACCCTCTGCATCAGGGCGATAAATATCAGCATCTAAACGTATTCCATCTCTAGTAAATATTGAAGCTGTTTCTTTAGGTAAAACTTTCATTTTGGGAATTGGGAGTAGTTCAACAATTAATTTAATAATTAATAATTACCTCTCTTTAAAAATAAGAGGATTGAATAAAAGGATTTTTTTGATTTATTTATTCTTTTCGTACAGAAGGTTGATTATTGATATACCCTTGTTTTAGATATTCCATAAGTCAAAAGTAATAATAGTAGTTGCTATATCAAAAATTCTCTTTTGACTTTGGGTTTAAGACTCCGTCATTTACTGGTTGTTTACAAGCTTGTTGGGGTTTAAGTCCCCATCCACTTCTTCCTTATTTCTTCTTCCTTCTTAAATACAACTTGAGCGAGAAAGAACTTGCATATCTTCTTCATCCAAATCTACTGGTGTTCCACTACGAATTAGTTCCGCAAAATCTTCATTTGGCACCATAATACATAAAGCATAAAGACGAGTTAAACCAGTATTTTCTATAACATGAATCCCTTTTGGTGGCACTAAAATACTATCACCAGTACGAATATTAATAGATTTTCCATCACATCTTGCTATTCCTTCTCCTTTAATAATAAAGAACATTTCTACCGCAAAATTATGTCGATTTGGAGGAGTTTTTCCCCCCACATCAAAAATTTCTAAACATACAGTTAAAGAAGCATTTGCAATTACAGGGTCGAAAATAATTGCTAATCGATTACTATCATTAGGACTAATACGATATGCTTGATAATCTTGAGGAGATTTAAGGACTGGAATCATGCATTGAGTAATCATTTTATTATAGGTAATAGTATTAATTTATTCAGGAAATTATTGATTATTTAGTTGTAAGCATTCTGTAGAAAATTCTTACATTTATTTGTAGTTTAACCTAGATACCAGTTATATCAAATCCGGTAGCATCAGTTTAATAAGATAGTGGATCAGAATCCAGAATTCAGAATTTCCTACGGAATGCTCCGCAAACAGAAGGGAAAATAACTCAGAATTCTTTCCGCTCTGGATGAAGATGGAATATTTTTTTATACCGAATTAAACGGATTCGAGATGACATCATCGCTACTCAGCTTGGCATTAAAATTTATAGTTTTTAACTGGCAATAAATAAAAAAAATTTTGTAATTTTACTTTTTATTTAAACTGATTTTTTTTCCTTCTTAAATTATATGTATTTTTGAATTTCATCTCTTTTTAACTTCAGTTGCAAAGTGCCAATTTTTCATAATTAGTATTTGACCGAACATGAGACTTTTCAGAAAAATATTTATATTTTGATTTTGAGTTTAATACCCAACCGTCTACAGGGTGTTTACAATTTGTTGAGGTTTGACTCCTCATCCACTTTTTCCTTTTTATTTCTTTAATCCTTCAGTCTTTCTGTAAGGATTCAGGTATCTCAAACCCAGTTATAGAGAGAACTCTGAAAATGACTAACTCAGCAATTTAATAGTCTCATTCTCAATAATGACGAAAATAAAGGTTTGTAGCCATTTCTAATTGAGAATATAATTTGGGAGATAGTTGCCGGAAATGCTTATCCATCAAGATTTATAGGCTTTTCCATAGGACCTGAATCCTTAAGTCTTTCTTCCTTCTTGCTCCTTTCTTCTTCCTTCTTTCTTGCTTCTTGCTTCTTGCTTCTTGCTTCTTCCTTCTTCAATTAATAGCCTCTAAAATAACATGAGAATTTGTGACAAACCCAAAACATTGTTTCACATTATAAATAGTAGCTTGCCAACAATATTCAGGGGAAGTAGTAGCAGTACAGTCCGAAACTAAAATGCAGTCATAACCAAGGAAATTTGCATCTTGTAATGTTGCCATTACACATTGATCTGCATTCACTCCTGCAAATAAGAGAGTTGTTTTGCCAATATTTCGCAGAATACTATCAAGAGGAGTATCCCAAAACCCGCTCATCCTATATTTACTTACAC
The DNA here is from genome assembly GCF_983059655.1 of Okeania sp. Classification (NCBI taxonomy): domain Bacteria; kingdom Bacillati; phylum Cyanobacteriota; class Cyanophyceae; order Oscillatoriales; family Microcoleaceae; genus Okeania; species Okeania sp. The sequence continues at coordinate 917 of NZ_CEZPJD010000652.1, read as the reverse complement.
GAATATCTTCTGGTTGTTGCTCTAACTCATCAACAACTGCTGCTGCCCAACTTCCTTCTATAAGTACGGGGGCATTATTTTTTGGCAGTGGATCTCCTAAACCTATACCTTTACCAGTAGGGTTATACACATGGCGTAACCCAGCGCTAATATTCAGTAAGTCGGGGCGGTTTCCCCAATTTAACCAAATTATCGGAACCTTTTGCGATCGCAGTTGTGGTAAAAAATTTATTAGTGGTTGAATGGGGGACCTTGCAGGTGTTACATCTACACCAATATGAGCTAACCAACCATCAGGGTGACAGAAATCATTTTGCATATCTATAACTAGAATTGCTGTTTTAGCTAAATCTAATTTAATACTTTTGGTTTCAGTTTTAATGACAATGGGTTGAGCAGGAAGAGAAGGACGAGTAATATCTGCAGTTGTCTCATCCACTGCCCACGCATTGGGTGGTATACCCAGAGCTTCAAGGGAGGAATTCTGCATAACAGCTTATCAGGTAAATTTGTCAATAAAATAAGGAAGAGCATAGAAAAATTCTCTATACTTTTCCTTATTTTCGTTGATCGTAATATTATTGCTTGTATTATTTAATGAATTTTTAATTTTCCTATTAATTGTTCGGGTAATTTTTATTTTTAAATGTTTGTATGGTAAATTTAAAGGTTAAAAGCTTTAAACAACAATTTAGCCAATCCTCTTTTTTATAAGAAGAGGTAACTATTAATAATTAATTGTTGAACTACTCCCTTATTTATTAGAGAAAATTTAAAACTCCTGAATTAAAACCCAGGAGAATAAAAATGACATATTTCCAAAGCTCCCAATCTATATCTGTGGAGAATTAAACTATTTAGCAGCATTACTTATTAGTTGTATAGGTGTATTTCTCCAGAGCTGGTCTAGTCTATTA
>NZ_CEZPJD010000651.1:2660-4616 GCF_983059655.1 Okeania sp. | reverse complement strand
GTTGCGCTGCCGCTTAACCCAACCTACTAAAATTACTTTCCTGTTTCCTTTTAATTAAGGACAATTTTTAAGGCTAACCTAGATATCTTTTTGTTGGGTTGCGCTGCCGCTTAACCCAACCTACTAAAATTACTTTCCTGTTTCCTTTTAATTAAGGACAATTTTTAAGGCTAACCTAGATATCTTTTTGTTGGGTTGCGCTGCCGCTTAACCCAACCTACTAAAATTACTTTCCTGTTTCCTTTTAATTAAGGACAATTTTTAAGGCTAACCTAGATATCTTTTTGTTGGGTTGCGCTGCCGCTTAACCCAACCTACTAAAATTACTTTCCTGTTTCCTTTTAATTAAGGACAATTTTTAAGGCTAACCTAGATATCTTTTTGTTGGGTTGCGCTGCCGCTTAACCCAACCTACTAAAATTACTTTCCTGTTCCCTTTTGAAAATTTTTAACGCCAACCTATACATCTTTTTGTTGGGTTGCGCTCTCGCTTAACCCAACCTACATTAGTTGCTTACTCAAAAAAAATAGCCTTGAAAAATTTATCAAAATCTAGAGATTATTTATTTAATAAAGGAGAAAATAAACTATGTCTAAAACAATAGTCATCGACCCCGTAACTAGAATCGAAGGTCATGCCAAAATATCAGTAATATTAGATGATGCTGGAGAAGTATCCGACTGTAGATTTCATGTCGTAGAATATCGTGGCTTTGAAAAATTTTGTGAAAGGCGACCTTTTACAGAAATGGCAGGAATAACAGCTAGAATTTGTGGTATTTGCCCAGTAAGTCATTTATTAGCCTCTGCCAAAACAGGGGATAAAATTCTCGCAGTGCAAGTTCCTCCCGCCGGAGAAAAATTGCGCAGAATGATGAATTTAGGACAGTTAACTCAATCCCATGCTTTGAGTTTTTTCCATCTTAGTAGTCCTGATTTTCTATTAGGTTGGGATAGCGACCCAGCTAAACGAAATGTCTTTGGTTTAATGGAGGAAAATCCAGATTTAGCTAGAGCAGGAATTCGACTTAGGCAGTTCGGTCAAACAGTCATAGAATTGTTAGGAGCTAAAAAAATTCATGCTGCTTGGGCAGTACCTGGTGGTGTACGTTCTCCCTTATCTGAAGAAGGACGAGAATGGATAAAAAATCGTCTCCCAGAATCTTTTGAAACTACTAATACTGCTATTAGTTTGTTTAAGAGTTTGTTGGATAACGAATTAAAAACTGAAGCTGAAGTTTTTGGCAAATTTCCATCATTATTTATGGGATTAGTTGGCGCAAATGGTGACTGGGAACATTACGGCGGAAAACTCAGGTTTACTGATAGTGAAGGTAATATTGTTGCTGATAATTTAAGCGAAGATAATTATCAGGAATTTTTAGGGGAAGCGGTGGAAAGTTGGTCTTATTTGAAATTTCCCTATTACAAACCAATGGGTTATCCTAATGGCATTTATCGTGTCGGACCTCTTGCTCGTTTAAATGTTTGTTCCCAGATAGGTACAGAAAAAGCAGACCGAGAATTAAAAGAAATGAAAGAGCGGGTAGGTGGTGTTCCTACTTCTTCTTTCTTCTATCATTATGCTCGTTTGATCGAAATTATTGCTTGTTTAGAAAGAATTGAACAATTGATAGATGACCCGGATATTGTTTCTCCTCGCACTCGCGCTACTGCTGGTATTAACTGTCTGGAAGGAGTGGGAGTTAGTGAAGCGCCAAGAGGTACTTTATTCCATCATTACAAAGTAGATGAAAATGGGATTATTCAGAAAGTAAATATGATTATTGCCACTGGTCAAAATAATCTGGCAATGAATCAAACTGTTACTCAAATAGCCAAACATTATATTCACAATAATCAAATTCCAGAAGGAATGTTAAACAGAGTTGAAGCAGGTATTCGAGCTTACGATCCTTGTCTGAGTTGTTCGACTCATGCAGCAGGTAAAATGCC
>NZ_CEZPJD010000651.1:0-2560 GCF_983059655.1 Okeania sp. | reverse complement strand
AAAAAATTTCCAATTCCCTATCGGCAAAAATATCTTCCTTTTTGTTTTTTCTTCAGAGTCAGAACTTCAAAATTAGATGTGTTTGCCCTGCGATTCTCCCATCAATATTGATTTCTTTATTCAACATTAACTTCATAAGACTTGATAAGGAGATTTTGGCGATCGCCGTTTTTTAGTTACCAACTATTTTTGAGTGCACCCTGGATGTTTTGCCGCAACTGCGATACAATTATAAGTTGAGCGTAACAAAAACGCCTCCCAAAAATTGGCATATTCCCAATTTTTTTTCACTTAAAAACTAATACGGAGTTTCTATGCTAGCAATCCGCCAACTAGAAACGAATTCACCTGTCGTTGTAGATGAAGTATCGGAACCTATCTTGAAAGATGGAGATGTCCTCGTAAGAATTGAGGCAGCCGGTGTATTGAGTTATCACGAAGACGTGTTGGCCGGTCGTCTCGGATACGCTTTGCCAGAAAATCCGTTTACGCCTGGTAACGATGGAGTCGGAATCGTTGAGGCAACTGGCAAAACTGTAGTCCATGTTTCTGTCGGCGATAGAGTCGCAATCGATCCGCGAATCTTTGCTCGCGAAAATGTTTCAGAACCGGACGGTATGCTATTGGCGCTTACAGGTTTAACCGTTGGTGCTATCGAAGTTCAGAAACTATGGCCAGACGGAACCTGGGCGGAAAAAGTCGCGGTTCCGAGCGAGAACGTGACCAAACTACCTACTATTGCCGGGATGGACGGAGTGGGATTGTCCCGGTTGCACAAGTTTGCAGTGTGTTACGGAGGACTCTCGCGAGCGCAACTAGCTGGCGGTGATACGGTGGCTGTGCTCGGCGCAACCGGTAATTTCGGCTCACCGGCTGTGCCCTTGTCCCTCGCGATGGGAGCATCAAAAGTCATTGCTCTCGGACGCAATGAGTCTGTCCTAGAAAAACTGAGCCAGCTAAGTCCACGAGTATTTCCAGTGAAACTCATGGGTGACCCGGAAGCCGATGCCGCCGAACTAAGAAAAATTGTTCCTGGCGGAATCGACCTTGGCATCGATCTAATTGGGCAAGCTAAGGACTCGAAAGGAATTCAAGCTGTGATTGGCAGCCTTCGTAACGGCGGGCGAGTCGCGATTCAAGGCTCTATGGATGTCCCGCTCGAACTCCCCTACGGCAGCATCATGGCTCGTGATATCACAATCATTGGAGCATTTATGTATCCACGCGATACGTTTAGGAAACTAGGCATGCTCGTCGAATCTGGCGCGCTCGATCTAGACTGCGTGGAGGTTAATACGTTCCCGTTGGAAGAAATCAACAAGGCAATGCAGAGAGCCACGGAGATACGGGGGCTCGGCCACGTTGTCCTCACCCCGTAGCTTTTATGCAAAGCTATCTGCTACAGAGACTGAGGGCGTTACGCTGAACAAGTACGCCCTACTGTTAGAAGCAGGGTCTTGTGTGAAAGTATATTGGAACTACAAGATGGCATCAAAAACACTGAAAATGAGCAAACTACGGTAGTAGATAAAATGTCTGCTTTATACCTAGAATTTATCCATGTAGGTAGCTACATCGTTTTTGATGCTTACTTTGCCTCTAAACATCTGAAAAAAATAGAAGAATAGACTTCTCCAAAAATCCAAAATCAAATCAATTATTATCTATAAATTATCAATTATTTCTCCTTCCCACTCGCTGTTCCCTCTTTTGGAGGAGATGTCTAATGAAAAACTTATCCTGTTCCCCATACCCGAGAAAAATGAACTATGAAAAAAGAAAATTTATATCTTTGTATGGGTTCCGCTTGTCATCAACTAGGAGTTTATGAAGTATTACCCAAACTTCAAAGTATGATTAGCGAATATCACCTAGAAGACAAAATAGAATTAAAAGGTTCATTTTGTTTAGAATTTTGTAGTGATGGAATTGTAATGAAATACAAAAACCAAGTATTCATCAAAATTAATCCCGAAAATATTGAACAAAAATTCCAATCAGAAATTTTACCAACTATTAATAAATCAAAGGAGTAAATTATCTTGACTAACGAAAAAAATCTCTGGCAAATTCTTTGGGAATATGACCCCAATGGCTTAATTGTTGTTGACACCCAGATGAATATTACTCTAGTTAATCCAGCATTTTGTAAAATGTTTAATGTTAACCAAACAGAGATTATTGGTCAACCTGCATCTATAGTTTTAGAAGATTTAGCAGACTTTCAAAAAGTCTGGGAAAAAGATGAAGTAATTCGAGGAAAAGAAAAAAAATATCAACCTGAAAATCAAGCAAATTCTGAAGCAGATATTGTATATGTTAAAGAAGTAATTTTTCCTATTCGTGACCAAAATTTAATTGCTTGTATTATGGTTGATATTACCCATGAATGGCAACGAAAACAAGAAATGATTAATCTGAGAAATGAAACAGTTAGTAAAGTAAATGAAGTAGTCGATCATCAGATGAAAGTAGTGCAAGAAATTGCTGGTTTATTAGGAGAAACAACTGCAGAAACAAAAGTCAGTTTATTAAAAATTATCAAAATGGTAAATCAAGA
>NZ_CEZPJD010000650.1:0-4627 GCF_983059655.1 Okeania sp. | reverse complement strand
AGTGGACAGTAAACCAGGATATACTTTATTCTGTGTAGAGTTGCCTATTGGTTCTCCTTAACTTTTTAATCTGTGGAGCAAGATTAAATATGTGTGATACTGCCATTCTCTGTGTAGATGATGAAATGCCTATTCTCAAGGTTCTCAAGGAACAACTGCAACGTTGCTTTGGCAATAAGTATATTTATGAGGTTGCTCAAAGTGCTGAAGAAGCCTGGACTGTAATTGATGAGTTAGAAGAGGAAGATATTAAAATTCTGGCCATTGTTTCTGATTGGCTGATGCCTAATGTCAAAGGAGATGTATTTTTAACCCAAGTCCATGAACGTTTTCCAAACGTAGTTACCGTGATGCTGACCGGACAAGCTGACGAAGCTGCCATTGAGCGAGCTAGACAACAAGCCAATCTTTATGCTTGCCTCCACAAACCCTGGACAGAAGAACAATTGCAGCAAATTATTACTAAAGCTTTAAATGAGTAAGCTGTTTAGTATTTAATTGAAAAAGGAGAATACCATTTGAATAGCAAAGGGTGTCAGACCCTTAAAAAGTGTTTCGGTCCGGAATACTCTACAAACAGATAGCACTATCTATGCACTAGCTTATTTAGCCTGATAGCTAAATCGCTAATATGGTATTCGGATAATTAGTTATCGTAAACTCAGGAGTCAGTAGGGCGATTTCTGTTCCGGAATACTTTGTAAACTCTTTAAGCATTCCGTAGGAAATTGCTCGTACAGGAGTCAGGAGTTAGGAAGGATGAGAGTGGGAATTATCTGGGTATATTCTGGCATTTTATATGTGTATCAATAGTATAAAGTGCGATAACTATATAACTGGATTTTATATAATAGCTGATAGCTAGTTAAAATAAAAATTAAAACCCACTACAGCTTTAGAAAATGAAAGCAGCAATTATTTGTGTAGATGATGAGTGGACAATACTTACAACTTTGGGACAACAACTCAAGCGCTATTTTGGCAAAGACTATGAAATTGAGTTAGCCAATAGTGGTGCAGAAGCACTTTCACTCTGTGTAGAATTGACAGCAGAAGGTTTAGAAATTCCTCTAGTGATTTCCGATCAACGGATGCAAGGAATGGAAGGGGATACATTGTTAATTCAACTCCACAAGCTTTATCCCAAAATGTTAAAAATTATGCTGACTGGGCAAGCTGATGCTGATTCAGTGGGGAATGTTGTTAATGCTGCCGCTTTATACCGTTATATCCGTAAACCTTGGGATGAAACCGATTTAATTCTCACAGTTGCTGAAGCTTTGCGAAGCTTTGAGCAAGAACAACGACTTGCTTCTCAAAATCAGCTACTCAAGGAAATTAATGCCAAGTTAGAAAGCTCTTTATCATTACTATTAGCTACTCTAGAAGCAACAATTGATGGAGTTCTGGTTTTGGACTTTGCGGGAAAAGTGGTCAGTTTTAATCAAAAGTTTGCTGCAATTTGGAATTTGCCTCCCTCAACTTCAACTGATGATAGCCAAAAGTTAGTTGATTTGATTTTAGAACCATTAATAGAAACAGACGCAATCGCTTTTAAAGCATTACTCGTGAAAGAGAATATCAAAAAACGGGATTTATTAAGATTAAAAAATGGTATCGTGATTGAGTATTATTTACAACCTCAACAGTTGGCAGGTAAAGTTGTTGGTCAGGTCTGGAGTTTCCGAGATGTAACTCAAGAAAAGCAAACAGAAGAAACTTTCAAACACCAAGCATTGCATGATCCTCTCACTAACCTCCCGAATCGAGCTTTATTCGATCAAAAACTTTCCGAAGCCCTAACCTATGCAGCCTATAACTCGGAAATCATGGCAATGATGTTTCTGGATTTAGACCGCTTTAAGGAAGTTAATGATACATTTGGTCACTCAGTAGGAGACCTTTTATTACAGGGTGTTATTAAGCGTCTTGTCAGCTGTCTCAGAGAAGTTGATTTAATTGCACGTTGGGGAGGAGATGAATTTGCGATTGTCTTGCCCCAAATTCGCTCTCGAAAGGATGCAGGAGAGATTGCTCATAGATTAGTTACAGCTCTGCAACCCGAATTTATTCTGGAAGGCCATCGTATTCATGCTACAGTTAGCATTGGAATAGCAGTGTATCCTGATGATGGTTTAGATAGTAGTACTTTACTTCGGAGTGCCGATCGAGCGTTATACCAAGCCAAAAAATCTGGGCGCAACAATTATTCTAGTTTAGAGCAACTCACTAAAAAGCTAGGTTGAGAGAATCTCTTTTAGCGTTGCTGAATAGTGTGTATGATATTAATCTTAATATTACTTAGTGGTACTTAGACATTTTTTTGGCACGAAAAATGCCTCAAAGCCACTCTATACAAGGGAATTACGTCAAACCCTTGAAAATGGCTAGAACCCTTGATAATTCAGAATTTATACCTTTTTGACGTAAAAACCTCTGCCCATCTATATTTGAGCCTATTTTCTGCCATTATTTTGTGTAATATCATGTCCGGTAGCATCGGTATTGTATAGAGAAGGTAAGGAAGAAGGAAGAAGGAAGAAGCTTTAAGAGAAGTAAAAACCTTATATGGCGCTAGATATTTCCCCGACTTTATACACAAACTATACCAACGGACATAATATAAGTCCCATTAGGGCTTGCTAAATAAAGTCTTTTTGCTCTTTGTAGAGAGTAGGGAGTAGTTAAGACGTAGAAGCAATGGGAATTACAGCCTACATTACGCACGACAAAATGTAGTATAAACACTTGTAGTCAATAGTCAGTAGTCAGTAGGAAATGATGTGCAGCTTCATGTCTGAGTAGATCAAGTATTTATACTTAATACTTCCGGAAATTTTGACTCCTGAAAAAGTTCAATGACGATGATTTATACTGTATAAATACTTACCAAGTTATCATTCTTCATACTACTTTTAATGCTACACTCTTGACGTGCGGAATGTGGGTTACACAGTTAGTGGCCAAAACCATAGTAAGAGTGATTGTTCGACTCCGTACTTCCCGAAAATCCTCACTTTTTTAACAATAGCTTGCTGAAAAGCTCATACTTTTTCCAAGCATAAATTGCCTAAAACCCATATCAGTCAATGCTTTGATATTTTATCAGCGAACCCTATTCAAATTGGTATAATACCAAGCGTGATAAATGTTTGTTACAAATGGTAGGGACGTTGCATGCAACGTCCCTACGAAAGAAGGAAGAGGGAAGACCGAAGTTGGGGTAAATATTGAAAAAAAGGGAAAAAAGATAGAGATAACTAGATCAAATGAACTGGAGCAGCTATTTTTAAGCATATCCGATCAATGTCTACCTTTTTGTAGCATTCTTTTTTCAAATGGGTATTATGGGTATTGATTACAATTTTATTCAGCAAACCCTACTTAGGAGTCAACCCACCTCTCTCCCAGGAGGGGAAAAGAGGAGGAGTTAGGATGTAGAATAAATGGGAATCACAGAGAAAGTGGCCCAAACAATAGTAAGAGTGATTTTTCTGCTATGGCTACCTGAAAATGCTCATAAGCATGAACCTGAGCAACTGAAAAGCTCATACTTTTTCAAGATATAAAAAGCCTAAAACCAATATTAAAATCATCATGATTCGGATTAGTAATCACAAATAAACCAGGAGGAACAGAAATATTATCATTAAGTTGGAAGCGATAAATTGCCTCTATATGTATAGAAGTATCATCATCTTTGAGTGAATCATTATCACCGCTATCAGTAACAATAGGAGGAACTCCTACCATAATACTGCCCATGTTACCTTCCTTAAATAAATCTGGAAAAGCAACATAGAACATTCCATTAATAATAGTAACGTCATCATCATCACCACCGTCTGTTTCAGGTCTAGCCCAAGTAGTACCAAACCAACCACCTACTTCAATACTATTGAGGTCGGGAATATCAGTAGCTTGCAGGCGGGTATATAGTAAATCTTTTCCTGTAAAGCTGGTCTCAAAATTTAGACGTACTCGGTAAGACAAATTAGTTTGAGTTTTATCGTTAGCTGACGCTTCTCCCCGAGCTTGTGCTCTGTCTCCATAAGTATCAGTTAACCAAAATATTATTTCACCATCTAGTTTTGTAGTGGTGGAAAATTGATTTGCTTCTAATTCTGCGCTGCGTGCTTCTAAAGCATCTACACGACCACGCAATTCTGCTAATTCTACGGCAAATTCTTCTTGCAACCTTTGTAGCACAGCTAAGTCGTTGCGAGTTACTAAGTCTGCAGTTGCTGCTGCGACTAATTCAGTTATTAATACATGAGAAAATATAGTAAGTAGGTAGGCACTGAGTTACATATTACATTACTGATACTAATGTAATGTTAATCAGTATTATACCAATTAAAAAAAATGTTACGAATAATAATTAAGTGTAATAAAAAGATTTTGCTGGGAATGTCCCTTTAACAGAAAAGATAATTTACGACCTAAAAACTGGTATTGAAGCTATTCCCATACTAATTTTGAATTCTGACTCCTAAGAAATACTCTAGCTATTTGTTTGTAGCAAAAATTTATCAAATTGGTATTACAGGAAAACTGAAGAGAATTAACTATGTAGGGCTTGCTGATTAAACCTAAATGTCTTTACTGATATTGGTTTTAGCCTTTT
>NZ_CEZPJD010000649.1:0-4631 GCF_983059655.1 Okeania sp. | reverse complement strand
TAAATACTTGGTCTACCCAGAAATAAGCTGCACATCATTCCCTACTGACTACTGACTACTGACTATTGACTACTTGCCTTTCATACTACGTTTTGTCGTGCGGAATGTAGGTTCTTACTATTCGTAACATTCTTTTTTCAAATTGGTATTACAAAAATAACTTCTGACTTCTGACTTCTAACTTCTGACTTCGTTAAGTCAAGCCTCCTTATTGCAGAGATACTGATAACTGTTAACTGTTAACTGATAACTGAAATTACCCTCATCATTTTAGTAATTTTTTGGGGAATTATGAAATATAGCAATCATAATCAAAAGTATGAAATTTATTGGAATAGACCTTGGTTGGCGTTCAGGAAAAAGTGGATTGTGCTGTCTACAATACTCAGACCAAAAGTTAAAAATATTAGACTTAGACTGCATATTAGAAACTGAAGATATTCTCAAATGGATCGAGAATTTTACTCCTTTACCAACTCCTGCTCTAATTGCCGTAGATGCTCCAACAATAATTCCCAATCAAACAGGAACTAGACTACCAGATAAACTTACTCATAAATATTTTGGTCGTTATCATGCAGGATGTTATCCAGCAAATCTTAACCGTCCTTTTGCTCAGAAAACCGTGAATTTTGGCATGAGTTTGGCAGCTAAAGGATTTATTCATGCACCAACAATTGAACCCCAACAACCAGGACGTTTTCAAATCGAAGTTTATCCCCATCCAGCTATAGTTAATTTATTTGGTTTAGAAAAAATTTTGAAATACAAAAAAGGGAAATTAGCAGACCGTAAATCAGAACTTTTGAAACTGCACCAATACATCATAAATATCTTAACTATCCTCGAACCAACTCTAGAAATTTCCGAAAATTTCCTAGATACTGAAAATATAAATAGTATAGCTACTCTTAAAATTACAGAAGATAAATTAGATAGTTTAATTTGTGCTTATATTGGTGCATACTGGTGGTATTGGGGCCAAGAAAAAAATTTAGTTTTGGGCGATGGCACCACCGGATATATAGTAGTTCCTGAACGACTAGCGCCGCTACGCGGAAGTCAAAATTCAAAAGTCAAAATTCAAAAGTATTGATTAGTAAGGCTTTTAGGATTTTATAACTGGTTAGTTATTTCCGCCTTCTTCTACTAGATTAAATCCTTTTCAAATATATGAAAGAAAATATAGCAGAACTCAAATTAGAAGTAGAAACTTTACAAGCAGAAATAGAAACTTTACAGACCGAAGTAGATACTCTTCGTCATCAACGTTCTTCTTTCCGAATAGATGTTAGTTTTCCTCCAGATAATACTCCCGAAACACTAGCAGAATTTCACAAAAAAAATGCTGAAGAAGCTGCAAAGTGGCAAGAAGAATTACAAGAAATTAATCAATCTCTCAAAATATTAGAAGCACAACTTAATCAGAAAAAAACTACATTAGCACCAAAAAAATCTCGACTAGAATGGCACGAACTACAAGAAAAAGTTTATCAAGGGGGAAAAGAATTACAGGAGCAAGTGAAAAAAGTCAACGAAAAAGCTAATCAACTTGAAGCGGAAATACAAAATCTTAAACAAATTTATCAACAATTAAACCCACTTTATTGTGAGTGGGTACAAAATGCGGCTAATATAGTTGATTTTAAGGCCACAACTATTCCTTATGTTTATGTTAAAAAAAATGGGTTTGAACTAGGAAATAAAGAAATAGATTCATTAATGGATAATTGATAATGGATAATGGATAATTGATAATTGATAATTGATAATTACTTCTGTATAAAACCGCTCTTGATTTAATATAAGGAAATATTATTTCTTTTCTTGGTCGATTGGATATGATTAGGAAACCCATCCATCTATCGACTGTTTTTTCTCCTTCAAAGGGGAGGTTTCAAGGCGCGAATTATTTAATTATTAATTATTCGGTAAGGGGAATTTCAGTTATTAGTTGTCAGTAAAAGGGAAGAGGAAAAAAGATTGAGATACATCTCTATTTTTGTTGATGCTTTTTTATCAACCCAACCGACAAATAGTAAATTTTCTGTCTAATTTTATGACCTGTAAAAGTCGGGAGTACCGTAGGTTGGGTTAAGCGAGAGCGCAACCCAACATATTCAGTTATCAGTTATCAGTTATCAGTTATCAGTTATCAGTAAAAGAGAAGAGGAAAAAAGATTGAGATACATCTCTATTTTTGTTGAGTTTTTTTTATCAACCCAACCTACAACTGATAAATTTTTTGCCGGAATTTTCTCATGTGTCAAAGTCGGGATTAAGTTTTAATTCCTCACCAATTTACTTGTCTTTTCGTAATCTGAAGATTTGCGGATATATCCTAATTTTCAAATCCAAAGAAACTGGCGATCGCTGGTAATAATTTTTCCCACTGCTCGATTAATTTTGCCGTCTTAGGTAACTCTGTAAATAATCCTTTAAAAAATCTAATTACTCCTTTTGCTTTTTGTTTGTTTTCCTGGGGATTTTTTCCTGCTTCTGCCAGACTTTGTAATTTATTTAAAGCTTCTTCTTTATCCTCTTGACTCAAATTTGATTCTGCTTCAATTGCTGCTTGAAGTTGAGTCAAAGCTTCTTTAATTCCTGGTTTGTTTGGTTCCAAAGAATCTGGTAATTTATTGATTGAAACAGTAACATTTCCGTCAACATCACCTGTGACAAAATTAGAGGCAGAACTTGTTCCAACTTTTATAGATTTGTCTTCCATATATAACCTCAATTAATTTGTGAAAAATTTGCTGATTTAAAAATAATTCGATACTTTTCAATTGGAATTTTTACTTAATAGAAGAGACTACATTTTTTCCAACCTTACCTGTGACAAAATTGGAGCCAATGGATTCTCCTACTTTAATGCTATTATCCTCATAATATTCAATTCTATTATTTTGAGAGTAGACGTTGAATGATTTTATCTCTTCTGTATTCATAACTTCGTATAACTTAAGAACTACTTTTATCATCCCCTCCTTATCTGGACTAAGTAAAACTTCTTTCTCCCCTGAATTTCCCTCAATAACCATGCCATATTCTTGAGAAGTTATATTTAGTACATAACGGGGCAATACTAAAATATCAATAACTATCATTAACAAACCAACTATTTGTAAATTTCTGTTCGGATATGAAAGCAATATAATACTTACAGGTACAAGCAACAGCACACCTACAAAGAGCAAAGCAGAATAGGTTTTAGTTCTTCTTTTTTTTGTATTTTTCCTCTCAACCAAACGAATACTGCTAATGTTACTAATTTGATAAATAGTATTACCATAGATTAAGGTTTTTCCTCTGATTTTTAGAACTGATGGTTCTACTTATTCTGATTTTGAAGAAGATTTTGGCAAATTATCATTCACCCTTAATTTAACTTCAAATTTATTCTTGTACTGCCACTTATTAGTGAGCTTCTTTAAGCTGTAAAACTTAGTTGAGATAGAGTAAAAATATTGACTACTCATAATATTGAGTCAGAAAATATTTCACAATACCCTAAATCCTAATTTAAGAGTTAAACGTAGTTTTGACTATACTAAATTGCCTGATTAAGTCGTGATTTTTATTTATAAAAATCAAGTGAATATAGGAAAATATCTTAAAACGTCCTATGAAAATGAGCTAAAATGGCTAAAACTATTATTAGAACTAAACTCAATGACTATTACGGAAATTTTACAATTTGCCGATCGCCTAGTTTTTGCTCATAGAGGAAAACATTTAGATGATATTCAAGAAACAGTTATTAAAGGTGTTTGGCAAGGTAAAACTTATGAAAATATTGCACAAGAATGTAACCGTAGTGAAAGTCGAGTTCGAGATGTAGGTTATCAACTATGGAAAACTTTTTCCGAAAGTTTAGGAGAAGATATTAATAAATCTAATTTTCGCTCTACTATTGAAAGATTACAAACAGAGGCAAAGTCACGACAAAATATTTGTGTAGGAACTAATCATAATTTCGGGTCACAAAATCTATATCAATATCAAAAATATCCTCAAGATTATCAAATCAAAGATATAGCTAAAACAACTTTTCAGGATTTAAGTATCGCCCCTAAAATTAATCATGCTTACTTTTACGGACGTACTCAAGAACTAAAAATTCTCTCCAACTATATCTTCCATCAAAAAACTCATCTAATGTCAGTATTAGGATTAAGTGGTATTGGCAAAACAACCCTAGTCAAAAGATTTATTGACTTGAATATCCAACAGTTCGATGTAGTAATTTGGAGAAATTTAAAATTTGTTAAATCTCTAAACTCTCTCATGACCGACCTCTTAAAAAAAATCAGTATCTAAAATCAACATATTCTCATCTCAGACGAACAATTTACCCAATTTTTTGAACTATTATCTAGACAAAAATGTTTGATTGTTCTTGACCGAAAAATCGTGGGTATGCGCCTCCCCTTTTAAGGGGATAAAAAAAATAATTCCGTACTTCAAGCCTCTTGCTTTCCTACGGAATGCTCCGCAAACAGCTAGAGGTACTGATAACTGATAACTGATAACTGAAATGACGAGGTACAAAACATATTTATTAGTAGAAAATTTGCCGGACAATATCAAACTCAACACACAGAATATCAAAACCTCTTCCAAGCGAT
>NZ_CEZPJD010000648.1:0-4642 GCF_983059655.1 Okeania sp. | reverse complement strand
TAGAAACCTCTGACAACCATTCTCTTTCTTCAGTCTTTTTAGCTTGAGTAATAAACTGTTTTTGTAGTTCTGAATTAGTGGGTTTCTTCTCTCCTAATTTATACTTTTCTTGACAACAAGCTAGACTATCATTCCAAACAACACGGACACAACCAAATAGTTTGGCTAATTGGTGTTTTTGTCCCGGTGTTGGATATATACGGTACTTAAATCTAGCTTTCATAACTTGACTTTTAAACTAACAAGATAATAACATATTTATTGAAAAAAATCAACTCGCAAGCAATAAAAAGCCGCCCTAGAAGGGCGAGGCTTGAGACCCATTTTTTCGGTCACCAAATTCGGAGGTAGGAAATAATCCACCAGCAAGAACCCCAGCAATTAATAACTCTTCGTTCTTTTTTACTAGAAGAGGACTGCCACTATCCCCAAAAGCACCACTCCCCTCATTTGGTAGGGGAACGGGACTACTATCTAGACTAACTAGAGTATTAGTAAATGAATTTTCATCATCAAAGTCAAGTTCAATAATATTGGAGTAAAAGAGGACACTAAGGTCTGGATCAAAAACACCACCAACAACATCAATAGTATTTTCAGCACCCCAACGCAACTCACCCTCATCAAATTCAGATTCTATGCCATCCTCATCAACACCCTCGCTACCTAAACCCCTTAAACCAAAACCAACTAGAGTTGCATTACTTCCAATAAGTTCATTGGGGTCTCCACCAAATAATTTTAAAGGATCAATTGAGTCTGGAGCAGCTTCAGCAAGTTTAAGAACAGCAATATCTGTACCGTCTAATAGATTGAAAGTTTCATCTAAGAATGAAATTTCACTTACTGAAATATCTTTCAAGACAGCGTTGTCTTCATCACGAAATCTAACTCTCAAATCTGTAGCAGGAACTTCTCCATATAAAGGTTCAAAACAATGTTGGGCAGTAAGTATATAATTATCTGCAATCAGCGAACCACTACACCCGCTTTCAAATTCAAGTGTTTCAGGATTTTTGAATAAAATATCGGTTACAGATGTCAAAGGAGTACCCAAGGCTTGAGCAGTGATGGCTCCGGCAGTATCATTTATTACTATACTTCGTACTGATGTTTGAATACTCTGGCTAGCCACTAAACCAAATATGCAACTAACCCCTATTTTGCTAGCTTTTTTGATTTTAAAAGGTTTTAGTATGGAATAATTGAATCTTGGTTTGAGTTTGTTATTTTTTGATAAGTCAAGATGCATTGCCTAATTCCTCTAGATGATGAATGACCTGTGGATAAGACTAAGATTGTCTAATATTATGTCCGGATAATTAGCGATCAAAAAACTTTCTCCTTCTCTTCTTCTTTCTTCCTTCCTGTTTGCGGAGCATTCCGTAGGAAATTCTGACTCCTGACTCCTGAGTAGTTTATTTATAACTATTCAACCGGACATGATATAACCCATTAATTTTTCCTTATAGTATAGCAATTCTAACAAAGTAAGATAATGAATTTTATATTTTTGTTAAGTAAGATGTATAAAAAACTGAAGATTATAATTTAAGAAAATTATCCCTACTCCAACTAATCTTAAGAGTAGGGATAAATATTAGTTCCAATATCTGGAAATATAGCACTTGCATCTAGAAGTAAAATAAATTGAGCAGTTTTGAAAGCTGAGAGATTTTCAGAGAAAGTAAAAAGCTAATCACTAATTGACATTATATTGCTTTCTTTTACGCTTGAGCAAAGAAAATGCTCCAAAAACAGTCGCAAATAATCCTATGGTTGTAGTAGGTTCTGGTGTGGAAGCAAGGGCCACATTATCAACTGCAAGACCAGACAAAAACCCGAAATCATCTGCATCTGTAACTCCAAACCCTAAAGTATAAATTCCAGTTTCAGGAATCTCGATCGAAAAAAGTTGAGTTCCTGTTTCTTGGTCGAAGGCAGTTGGAGAATCAACAAATGGCTCGAAGAAAGTATCTGCTAATATTTCTAATAAAATATCGTCTGATACATTATTGGAAAGAGACACAAAAGAAAAATCATTTAAAGGGGGGAAATCAGGTTCTGCGAGGAATTCATCTGTCAAAAAGTTGAAATCAAATGTTATAACATCTCCTGCGTTTGCCTGAAAAGTTTGCTTGATCGCAGACCCTTGAGCAATGAATTCAACATCTGGTGATAATTCTGTTAGACTGTCTGGTGCTAACCCTAAAAATTCTTCAATCTCACCAGCAGGGACAGCAAGTGTATCGTTAATAATTAACCCTTTAGAATCATCATTTGGGGCTGGAGTACTAGCGTTACGACCCTGTCTTGGTTGTATAGTAGTAGCACCGAGAACCTCCCAACCATTGAAACCATCTTCAAAATTACCATTGTTTATTCCATATACAGCTTCTGGTGTGGGTGTGGGTTCAGGTGGATCTGGGGGAACAAAATCACCAACAAACTCACCACCAACATCTTCTATAAGTTCGCGATGTTCTACAACCCCAGTAAACCAGGATATATCACCAAATTCGCTGGTATCAGTTGAACCACCAGAAAGAACTCCTGCAATTAATAACTCGCCATCTACTTCTACCAGAAGGGGACTACCACTATCCGCAGGGGCAGTAGCTCCTTCATTTTCAAGTGGTGAAGAACTACTACCAAAACTGGATAAAGTGTTATTGTCATCAGTTCCATCATCAAAGTCAAGGTTAAAAATGTTTGAACCAAAGGTATCGTTAAATCTTGGGTCAAAACCACCATCTAACAGATCGATCGTATTTTCAGCAGCCCAGCGCAAGCCATCTGCACTGAATTCATGACCGACACTACCTAAACCATTGAAACCGAAACCAAGTACAGTTGCATCACTGCCAATGAGGGTTTCAGGGTCGAAACCAAATAACTTTAAAGGATCGATTGAATCTGGAGCAGCTTCCTCGAGTTCAAGTATAGCGATATCTGTACCATCTAATAGACCAAAGGTTTCATCTTGTAAAATGTCAGTTACAGCAATATCTGCTAAAACACTGTTTTCTGGATCATCACTGCGAAATTGTACTCTAAAGTCTTCAGGAAAAAGATCCTGAACACAATGTTGGGCAGTAAGTATATAATTACTTGCAATCAGCGATCCAGTACAAGCACTTTCAAACTTTTCCTCTTCTGTCTCAGGATCAAATTGTAGTGAAAAAATCTCGGTGACAGATGTAAAAGGAGCACCCAAGGCTTGAGCAGTGCTTGCTCCTGCTGTATCATTTATTACTATACTTCGTACTGATGTTTGAATGCTCTGACTAGCTACTAAACCAAGTATGCAACTAAGACCTATGTTGCTGATTTTTTTCGCTTTAAAAGATTTGAGTATGGAATGATTGGATCTTGCTTTTAGTTTGTCATTTTTTGATACATAAAGATGCATTGCCTAGTTCCTCTAGATGATGAATGACATGGGATGAGACTAAGTTTGTCTAACCCAATTGATTTTTTCTTATAGTATAACAATATTGAATAGAGGCCAAAGAATGAATTTTATATTATTGTTAAAATATATAAAAAGCTGAGAATTATAATTTTAATAAAATAGAGAATATACAGAGGGGAAAAAAATCAAAATTCTTCATCAAAACTTTATATAAGCTTCATCAAAACTTTATATAAGTTATAGAACTTTTCTCTTAAGTGAAGCAAATGATTTTTGCTCTATGTATTCTAAAATATACGTCTCAGGTATCTTTTCTTGATCTAAATTAAAATTGCTATAACTTGATCTTGGTAATTTTAACACCAAGCTTGATTATAAACAGCACTCTCTGTGTATCTACGGAGGAATATAGTATCTTATATAATGCTGAAATGTGCCTGTTAATATTGATAATTAATATTAAGTCCGGTCAAATGGTTATAGATTGCTTAGGTCAGGAGGAGTCGTCGGATTAGCGAAGTATAGCTGGAGAGAGAATCACAAGGATTTAGTAGTTATGAAAATAGGAGATTTTCTTGATGTCCAATCAAAAGGATTTGATAAAATCAAGCAGAAAAAAATCATACTTTTGGCTGACAAAAATTTTTGAATAGTTAGCCAGTAGTCAATAATTATTTGTTAGTAGTCATAATATTATGTCTGGATAATCAGTTATAAAAAAAACCTTCTCCCTTTAAACTTTTCTTTCCATTCTGCCCCCTGCCTTACCGAAAAATTGTGGTCTAAAGCCTGCCCTTTTAAGGGGATAAAAAAGAGATTCCTTATTTCAAGCCTCTTGCTTTCCTACGGTATGCTGCACAAACAGCTAGAGGTACTGATAACTGAAATGACCTCCTCCAAAGTGTAATATCATGTTCCCCCTCCGGGGGAGCTACGCTAACGGATAATCAGTTATAGCGCTGTGCGCAGCTCATTTGGCAGTAGGCAATAGCGGTCAGACCCCGCGCCGCCGCTAGGCGCAAGCGGTCGGAACCCGCGCCGCCGACAGGCGCAAGGGAACGCCGACCAAGAGAGGGAACGCCGACCAAGAGAGGGAATGCTGACCAAGAGAGGCAGTAGGGGGGATAAAAAGCTTATTATATAAAACTTTTAGCTATTGGACAGTTCCTGAAATTTGTAAATATGCTAGCGCACATTGCTATATAAAAAACCTTCTGCCTTCTGCCT
>NZ_CEZPJD010000647.1:0-4647 GCF_983059655.1 Okeania sp. | reverse complement strand
TTATTGCCAAAAATGAGCCAGATGAATTTGAAATTATGCGGGAAATAGCAAAAGCAAAAGGATATGATTCTCAGAAAAAGATACTCGACCTAATCAAGAAAGTTAAATTAGAAATGCTTTAGGAAAAAGATAGAATAAAATAATGTCTCAAATCAAACGTTATTATATCAGCCAAATAAAGTTATAAGAGGTTAATTTTATGGTAGTATCATCAGCTAATAGCCAATCTTTTACCAAACTTATCGAATACTTAAATTGTGATGCTCTTGATAGTGATGTAGCTACCGCTAGGCTCCGCCAACGCTTATTAATTTCTACTGACATAAGCTGGAATATTTATGAAAACCTATTAAATTATTTGGGAAATTCTCCTGATTTCAAAGTTATTTATCATCAAGGAACTTTACAAGTTATATCTCCTAGCAATCGCCATGAAATTTACAAGAAAATGTTGGGGATGTTGGTAGAAAATTATTGTTTAGAAACAGGAATTCGTTTTTATCCCTTGGGTTCTACAACTTTGAAATCTCAAGAGAAATTAAAAGGAATTGAGCCAGATCAATGTTATTGTATTGGTAGTAAAAAAGAGATTCCTGATTTAGCAATTGAAGTTGTTATTACTAGCGGAGGAATTCAAACTTTAGAAATTTATCAAGGTTTAGGTGTTTCCGAAGTTTGGTTTTGGCAAAATGGAAAGTTACAGGTTTTTTGCCTAGAAAATTCTGAATATTTGCAGAAAAACAATAGTCAGTTATTACCAAATCTTGATTTAAATTTATTAGTTAGTTATTTAGATTGGGACGATTCTTTTGATGCTATTTGGGATTTTAAAGAAAAAATTAAAGGGCAATGAATCACAAGATTAGGATAAGGAAATCTAAACTTTAATCTTAGGCTCTTAGTTGGGCTTGAGCAATAATAGATAAGTATTTCAGAGGCTCAAGCTCAACTACAAACAAAAATTTTATTATTAGTTACCACTAAAAATTAGATCGTAAAAAAGATGAATTATCTTGCTCAAATTGCTAATAACTCCTGGATGAAAATATACCTGAGAATTTTAGCCTTAATTTTTACCTATAGTGGGTTAATTCACATTACAAATATCATAGGTTTAGGCCAACAACCATGGTTAGAAACTCCTCTAACTTGGCAAATAGGAGACATAATTTATGGCATTCTAGATATTGTGGCTGTTATTGGTTTGTGGCAAAGAAAAGCTTGGGGAATTAGTTGTTTTATCATAGGAATTTTATCTCAATTTTTAATTTACACAGTTTTTATAGATTATTTTGTCTTTACCGAACAACAGCGAACCACTATTTACGGTTTATTAGGAACAGAGGTGATTTTACTTTTAATATTTTTAGTTTTATTGTTTTTGAGAAAGTAGTTACTAAATCAAACATTCATCAATTTCAAATATTATCTAGTAATTTTTTTATCAGTAAAATTTATTTTGAGCGATCGGATTCATTTTCTGTTTGTGGAGCTGGAATAATATCTTGAATTGGCTTTGTCCATCCTGGTAATCCATCTGGATATAACTTAGGATAAATAATCAGCAAAAGAATGCCAATAATAGAAGAAATTAAGATGAAAAGAATTTGCCCATTCTGCATCCAAGTCAAGAAATCTAAAAATTCAAATTCTTTGGGTTTCTCGATTTTTGCTTGAGTAGAATTTGCTTTTACTTTTCTTTTTCGCTGAGGAGATACTTTTGGCGGAGGAGAATTTACTATTACTTTATCTCTAAAATTACCCTCATCACCCAATACATTTTCCACAACATTTCCATTTTTATTTTCAATCTTTTTGCTTTGGTCATTGACAAATTTTTCAGCTATACTTTGATTGCCAATAACATCATTATCATTAATATTGATTACTGAGTCAGTATAATTATTTATTGTGTAGTTTGTAGAATCTTTAGGCTGTAAAAAATTCCTACTCCTATCTTTGCCTACTACATCATCAATTAAACTTAATACATTAACTTGATTATAGGGAGGTTTACCACATTCAGTAGTGTATTTTTGATGACTAATTCGTTCTTTTAATTCTCTAAAATTGTAGAAGTAAGGATTCTGATTATTATTACAAGTCTCACAATTACAAGGAATTAACTTATTGTATTTAAGTCGATTATTGTAGGAACTATGAATTTTATCCAACTCGTGAGTCACAATAGTCATTAAATCCCGTTTTTGCTGCCCAGAAATCCTAATTTTTATTTCTCTCTTACCGTAATATTCAATTACTTCTGCTCTAGCTCGATTTTTCTTGAGAATAACTCCGCTTTTCCAAACATATTTTTGCTCCTCAATATCCTTGTGCATCGCTACAATAAACTGAGTAATTATTCCCTTGGGCATAAATTCGTAAGTGTAACGTAAAATCAAGTTATTACTTTCATCCCAATTATATCCTGGTTGATTTTCCGTTAGGAGTTGAGGCGCAATATAGCTTTGAGAAATACCAGGAAATTTATAGCAGAGTTTAAATTTAATCATTAATTGCAGTAACTCGTCGTGCATGTTGGCATATTTATCTTCATGCCAAATATTAGCTAAATCATCCTTAGTGAATCTACCAAAATTATCATAAACTTGGGGATTATCCAGAGCTTTATAAACTGCAGCTGTTCCCCATTCTGGCTTAAGAATAACTGTTTTATTTAACAACGGATCATCCTGAAAATGAAGACAAACTCCTAAGTCGTGTAAATAGCCACTTAATTGTAATTTATCCTCTAGTTTCTTAAACCCATTTTGTTCACAAATGAACAAATATTCTTCTAGACTAATATAGTTACGACCATCTGTTTCTAATGCTTTACGGACTTTTTTCCAAGTC
Source organism: Okeania sp. (assembly GCF_983059655.1). Classification (NCBI taxonomy): domain Bacteria; kingdom Bacillati; phylum Cyanobacteriota; class Cyanophyceae; order Oscillatoriales; family Microcoleaceae; genus Okeania; species Okeania sp. The sequence goes on along the minus strand of NZ_CEZPJD010000647.1, from coordinate 1,791 downwards.
TTAGGAAGAGCACTGCCAATATGAGGTAAATTACTGATGTAATGTTGAATGTCTGTTCTAATTTTTTCTAATCCTCGGTTAGTTGCTAGATTAGTAGCTAAGATTTCTTTGATATTAGAAAATTGACCTTGCAATGCCCGTTGATTAATTTCTCGTTTACGGTCTTGTTTCTCGTTTTTGACAATTAATAAAGGGCTATTATCGCTCAACAATTCTACTACATTCAGCCAATAATAAAAGTCTGTATCTTCTTTACGAGTATCAGCCACAAGAATATACAATGAGCGTTTAGTCAGAAAAAATTGGTGGGTAGTGTGATAAATTTCTTGTCCGCCAAAATCCCAAATATTCATCTGAAATTCATGTTGATTTGCTGTCTGAAAATTCCACTGATGAACTTCAATTCCTTTGGTTGTATCTTCATCTTGTAGTTGATAGTTTTGGTTTTGAATTTTATTAGCTAGAGTAGTTTTACCCGCACCGCCTTCTCCAATAATTAGTAATTTTGCTTCATAGATATAATCTATTCCTTCTTTTTCTATTTGTTGGAAATACTTTATAATTGCTTTTATTCCGCTTCTGGCAATTTCTATTGGAGGGGTTTCCAGAGGATTACCTATTAAATTAATCTCAGTTAAATTGGTAAGCTGAGAGATTGATTTCGGGATAAATTTTAATTGATTATTACTTAAATCAATCTCAGTTAAATTGGTAAGCTGAGAGATTGATTTCGGGATAAATTTTAATTGATTATTACTTAAATCAATCTCAGTTAAATTGGTAAGCTGAGAGATTGATTCCGGAATAACTTTTAATTGATTATTACTTAAATAAAGCCCTGTTAATTTGGCAAACTTAAAGATTGATTTGGGAATAACTTTTAATTGATTACCACTTAAGGAAAGTCTTGTTAAATTTGTAAGTTGAGAGATTGATTCCGGAATAACTTTTAATTGATTATTACTTAAATAAAGCCCTGTTAATTTAGTAAGTTTAAAGATTGATTCCGGAATAAATTTTAATTGATTACCACTTAAGGAAAGCCTGGTTAATTTAGCAAGTTTAGTGATTGATTCTGGGATAAATTTTAATTGATTATCACTTAAATAAAGCCCTGTTAAATTGGTGAGTTTAGTGATTGATTTGGGAATAGTTGTTAATTGATTACCTCTTAAATCAAGCCTAGTTAACTCGGTGAGTTTAGCGATTGATTCGGGAATAGTTGTTAATTGATTATAACTTAAATTTAATACTTTTAGCTGCTCTAACTCCCAAACTTCAGTAGGGATTTCAGTTAATTTTTTATCATCTCCGCTCAAAAAATTGTTTAAGTCTAACTCCCTAAAGTTTTTATCTTTAGCAGCTTGTATTCTTTCTAAAAAACGCTGTGGTATCTGATTCTGCTAATTTGTTTTAGAAGAAGTCATAGCTCAATAAAATAATTTTTACAATCACTATAATACCTACAAATACAAACATTGATTTTCCATAACCATCAGAACTTTCTTACTTCAACCTAACCTACAAAAAATTCTGAAAAATTCTGATAGATAGCCACCCTATCCTTTAGCTAGAAATTTTCTCAGTATTTTAGTAGTGTGCTAAACATTTTAGTAAAAATCATATAACCATGAGTAGATTAAAAAACTAAAACGTTGTAGTTTTCAGTGGCTGATTTTTCACCACCACAAAAGCTACAACAGAAGAAAAACTAAGACGTTGTAGTTATCATCGCCTCATTTTCACACGCCTCAAATTCTGGTGCTTAATAAAATGAAATGACTATTGCGA